>NZ_JAFYUW010000103.1:0-19725 GCF_017549435.1 Brochothrix sp. | reverse complement strand
ATACCAAATATCGGCATATTCAGGTACACGTTCAAATTGAGCTTTGGCATACGAACAACTAGGAATAATTTGTTTACCTTCACGTCGTGCTTTAGCGACCGCAGCTTCAACTAGTTGTTGTGCTAAACCTTGTCCACGATAGGCTGGATTGACGTAAGTATGATCCAAAGCCCAAACGGAATCACTGACAGGGCTAAATGTTACTTCGGCTTTGAGTTCACCATTAGCCTCTTTTTCATATAAGCGCAAATCTTCTTCAATTAAATTCATTCGTTACACCTCCTCATCTACACTATAATTGTACCACCTCTAGTTAATTTTAGAAGTGAAGGGACTCCTGTCATTTGCTAATATAGTATGATGTCTTTATGAGCAGCAAAAAACTTACTCTACTTCGTTTGCCATTACGATTGAAATTCTATTCCATGTGTTGATTTGTGTTATTAAAAGAACCAAATCAGTAAAATCTTTTTCATCAAAAAAGGCACGTATTTCTTGGTAAAACACCTCTGAAATTTGATTGTCCGCAATGCGCGTTAACTTTTCAGCGAGCGCTAACGCTGCTTCTTCAGTTGCTGTAAACAATGATGTTTCACGCCAAGCAACGAGTACATTAAGACGTTGTTCAGTTTCGCCAATTTTACGGGCATCTTGTGTGTGCATGTTAAGGCAGAAGGCACAACCATTAATTTGCGAGACGCGAATTTTAACAAGCTCGCGCAATTTATTATCTAGGCCTGTTTTTTGTGTTAAATAACCCTCCATCGCAAATAAATTTTTCAATCCCGCAGGTGCTACTTTATCATAAGCAATTCTATTAGACATTTATTCTCATCCTTTCTAGTTGGTGTCACTTAGATACTGTTTTATAGTAATGATGCTTTTATTTTCGATTAGCAGAAAAAACACCAGCTAATATTATAACAGCACCGATAACATGATAATAATGCAGTTGTTCATTTAAAAATAACACACCGGCTACAACTGTAATAAGGGTCGCCAGATTATTAAATACAGCAGCTTTAGAGGCTTCAATATACTTTAAGCCATAGATTGATAAAAACGAGCTTGCTAATGATGAGAGCACCGCCAAAAATAAGAGTGCTACTACATATTCCCACTGTAACAAAGGGGCAAAAAAGTTTTGTAAGTTGTTTTCTTTAACATGTAATCCCACAGATAAACTGGTAAAGACAACCGCACCTAACATTAAAATAATATAAGTTAATGTAAAAGGGGAGTTGTTTGTATTGTGCATCGTTTTCCGGACAAGTACACCATAAAAAGCAAAGGATAACGCTGAAACTGTGATGAAAGCAAGTCCTTTAAAACTATAATTTCCGGATACAGAACTATTCATTAATGAGATATAGATCACGCCAGCGACAGATAGAACTATTCCACTTTTTTGTAGTAGGTTGGTTCGTTCTTTTAACATTATTCCCGCAATAATTAATGTGAAAACAGGAACTGTTGCTTGGATAATACCTGCTTCTGAGGAAGTTGTGTAAACAAGTCCATAAGCTTGAAAAGCGAAAAATAACACAGGATAAAAGAGCGCGAGTGGCGCATAACGTTTGATTGTTTTCAAATCTATTGTCAGACTGATTTTACCACTTGCTACAATCAAATTGGCAACTAAAAATGCCAAGAGGAAACGATGGGCTAGAACATCCATTGGTGAGGCATAATTTAACCCGATTTTGACAAATAAAAATGAAAAACCAATAATGAACGTTTGTGTGAGTAAAGCTAAGTAAGCTTTTTTGCGTTGCAAGGTAGCACCTCCTAAGTAAGTGGTCTTATTTGACCCTACACTGATTGTAGCTGTGTTGTTATTCGTGTACAATGGCATTATAAGGTAATTGTACCGGTACAGATAGTGGTGATAGGAGGCGTTTATTATTTATAAGTATCAACAGTTAGCAGAAGAATTACGACAAGCATTACAAGCTAATAAATGGCCAGTAGGTACAAAAATCCCTTCGATTCGTTCATTAAGTGAGACCTACAAACAACATCGCGGCACGGTTATTCAAGCGTTACAACAACTGGAAAAAGAACACTTGCTTTACGTTGTTCCTCGAAGTGGTTATTATGTGGTCAAAAAAGAACAACTGCCGATTACAATGACAAACCCTGCGATTCATTTTGAATCTGGCGGACCAGATTGGCATTATTTTCCATATAAAGATTTTCAACATTGTCTCAACCAAGCAATTACAACCTATCAAGAAGCATTGTTTATGTATGGCACACCAAACGGTTTACCTGATTTATTAAGAATGGCTCAAAAGCAACTCGCTACACAACAAGTTTTCACGAAAACCGCGAATATTTTTGTGACCTCAGGTGTTCAGCAAGCATTAGATATTTTATGCCAAATGCCGTTTCCGAATAATAAAAAAACGATTTTGATCGAGGAACCAGGTTATCATGCGATGATTCAACTACTTAAATTGAAACATATCCCTTTCAAAACAATCGCACGTACCACAGCGGGTATAGATTTTAATGCTCTAGAAAAGCTATTTAAAACGAACGATATTAAATTTTTTTATACGATGCCTCGTTTTCATAACCCGCTAGGCACTTCATATAATACAGCCGAAAAGCAAAGTTTAGTTGCGCTAGCAATCAAATATAATGTCTACCTGGTAGAGGATGATTATTTACAAGCGTTTGAAACAGATGCCAAAGCGGATCCTTTATATAGTTATGACCTTGCCGATCATGTTATTTACCTTAAAAGCTTTTCAAAAATAATTTTTCCTGGTTTGCGTATTGGTTGGTGTGTGATTCCAGAGCTTTTAATCACTACATTTAAAGCGTATAAAGCTCTAGCAGATATTGATAGTAGTATGCTTTCACAAGCAGCTTTTGCAATTTACATACAAAATGGGATGTATGCCCGCCATCAAAAACAATTACAAGCCATCTACATCAGACGTTCAAAAGTTCTTATAGCAGCTCTAAAAGAAAAAGACACAGAAGGGCACTTACAAATCTTTGAGACCAAAGCAATGAAAACGCATCTGCTTTTACCTGATGAAGTGCCAGTGAATTATTTGTATAAAAAATTGCTCCAACAAAATATCTATCTGATGAATCTCGAAAATAATTATATAACAACTAGCCCGCCAAGAAATTTACTCTGTTTAGATGTTACTAATGTTGCGGAAACAGAGATAGAAAAAGGCATTACAATCCTTACTCAAACAGTTAATGCTCTATTTAATGAGCGAAAACATTAATTTCCGACTAAAATCAGTAAAAAAATCTTCTTTATCTAAAAAAGAGCTGTCAAAAAGATGACATATCCCTTAAACACCAGTATAATAGGTGGTATTAAACAAATATTAAAATAAACTGCTAAAGGGGACTTATATAAATGACAAAAGTATATAGTGTAGCTGTCGTCGGCGCAACAGGCGCTGTTGGAGAACAAATCATCTTACAACTTGAGCAAAGTGACTTACCAATTGCAACAATCAAATTTTTATCTTCACCACGTTCGGCAGGTTCAACCCTTTCATTTAAAAATGAAGATGTTATCGTTGAAGAAGCAACGCCAGAAAGCTTCACAGATGTTGATATCGCCATTTTCAGTGCAGGTGGTTCTATTAGTGAAAAACTCGCACCAGAGGCAGTTAAACGTGGCGCTATCGTCATTGATAATACAAGCCATTTCCGTATGGCAGAAGACGTTCCATTAGTTGTACCAGAAGTTAACGAAGAAGCTTTACGCACTCATAACGGCATTATTGCCAACCCTAACTGTTCAACTATTCAAATGGTTGCAGCATTAGAACCTATCCGTAAAAAACATGGGCTTAAACGAGTGATTGTTTCTACCTATCAAGCCGTATCAGGTGCAGGGAATCTTGCGAATCAAGAACTGTTTGATCAAACACGAGCAGTACTTGACAATAAACCAGTAGAAGCTAATATTTTACCGGCTTCGGGTGATAAGAAACATTATCAAATTGCATTTAATGCCATTCCTCAAATCGATGTTTTCGGTGAAGATGACTACACGTATGAAGAGCATAAAATGATTAATGAAACTAAAAAAATCATGAGCGATGCAACATTAAAAGTAGCAGCAACATGTGTGCGTCTCCCAATTTCTCGCGGTCATTCAGAATCTGTTTACTTTGAAATTGATAACGACAACGTATCAGCTGCAGATATCAAAGAAATTCTTAGCACTGCCCCTGGCATTGTTCTAGAAGATGATCCAGCAACACAAACGTATCCACAAGCGTTGAACTGCGTTGATAAACGCGAAACATTTGTTGGTCGTGTGCGTCGTGATTTAGATGAACCTAAAGGCTTCCACATGTGGGTCGTTTCAGATAACTTACTAAAAGGAGCAGCATGGAACTCTGTTCAAATCGCAGAACGTCTTGTTGCATTAAATATTATCTAATCGGAATAAGTGATAAGGAGCAATGACAGAATGAAGCTAATTGTACAAAAATTTGGTGGTACCTCAGTCAAAACAGCTGAGTCACGCCAACTCGCAATCGGACATATAAATAATGCTCTTAAAAAAGGTTATCAATCAGTTGTGGTTGTTTCTGCAATTGGTCGTTCAGGTGATCCCTATGCGACGGATACCTTATTAGGGTTAGTGGATAGTCCACATACCGCTCTGTCATTACGTGAACAAGATATGCTTGTCTCTGTTGGTGAATTAATATCAGCGAATGTTTTTGCTGATATGTTAAACAAAGCTGGCATAAAGGCAGCAGCATTATCAGGTGGGCAAGCAGGCATTCTGACAGATGCAAACTATCAAAATGCTGATATATTAGCAGTCAATCCTAAACGAATTTTTCATGAACTTAATAACGGTGCTGATGTCGTTGTTGTTGCAGGTTTTCAAGGACATGCACCTAATGGTGACGTTACAACACTTGGCCGTGGCGGGAGCGACACATCTGCAGCAGCTTTAGGCGTTGCTGTGAAAGCTGAGTTTATTGATATCTTCACCGATGTTGAAGGGATTATGACGGCTGACCCACGCGTTGTGAAGAAAGCTATTCAGTTAGATAAAATTTCTTACACCGAAGTGATGCAAATGGCCACTGAAGGTGCTAAAGTAATACATCCACGAGCTGTGGAAACAGCAAACAAAGGGAAAGTACCAATGAGAGTGCGTTCAACTTACTCTCAGAATGAAGGAACGCTTATTACAGATATTTCGCCTGTTGAGCAAACAACTGCGCAACAGGATCGTGCACTTTTCTGTGGTGTGACGCATATTAATAATCTGTGTCAGTTTACTATTACAAAACCAGCACAATTAGATGAACATTCGCTTACTGCAATTTTAAAAGAAAATCGGGTCAATGCCTCATTTATTAGTACTAATGAGACACACCTGTTATTTAGTGTGCCCGATGTAAAACGTGAATTGATTGAAGATGTTCTAGTCAATAACGGAAATGTGGTCACAATAAGGGAAAAATGTGCTAAAATTACAGTTGTAGGTATTGAACATCGCCATATGAAGGATGTTTCGCAAACAATACTAACTGCGTTAGACAATGAGAACATTCAAATTTTACAAACTAAATCAAATGCAAACACTTTGTGGGTATTGGTGGATGAAGTAAATATGATACAAGCCGCTAACTCATTGCATGATATATTTAATCAAACCCTCTAATCAATAGAGGCATATGTTTTAAAGGAGGAACACACATGAAATTTGGGAAAGTCATGACCGCGATGGTTACACCGTTTGATGCTGAAGGAAAAATAACCGAGGCGCTCACAACTCAATTAGTTAATTATCTCATTGATAATGGTTCCGATGGTCTTATTGTTGCAGGCACAACAGGGGAGTCTCCAACGTTAAGTCACGATGAAAAACTTGATCTCTTCAGCTATGCAATTAAAGCAGCAGCTGGTCGTGTTCCTATTATCTTAGGGACAGGTTCAAACAATACAGCAGAATCAGTTAGTTTCACTAAAGAAGTTGCAAATTTAGGTGCGGACGGTGTGTTAGCTGTCGTTCCATATTATAACAAACCCAGCCAAGCAGGGATTTATGCACATTATAAAGCCATTGCAGCAGCAACCGATTTACCGGTGGTTGTTTATAATATACCAGGACGTTCCGCAGTTAAAATTGAGCTTGATACGCTGGTTGAATTAGCGAAAATACCAAATATCACTGCTGTTAAAGATTGTACAGCCGATTTTGCTATGCTTGCACAATTGCAAAGTAAAGTAGGCGATCAACTTGCCATTTATAGTGGTGAAGATGCGTTGACGTTACCGTTATATGCCGTTGGAGGTTCAGGCGTTATTTCTGTAAGTTCTCACGTTGTAGGGACAGAAATGCAAGCAATGCTTAATGCATTTGATGCTGGCGATGTTGCTCGCGCGCAACAATTACATCGCGATCTCATGCCTGTTATCGGTGCTTGTTTCTCAGTACCAAGTCCAGCTCCAGTGAAGTTCTGGTTGAATAAACAAGGGATTGAAACTGGCGAACCACGTTTGCCAATTATTGCTGTAACAGATGAAGAAGCAACAATAATCGAAAAAAGTATTACAGATTTTAAAGAAAAACAACATTAATTAAAAACTAAAAAACAAAACGAAAGGAGGGTATATTTTGACAATTAAACCAGTCGAAAACATCAAAATTTTATCTCTCGGTGGCGTAGCGGAATTAGGAAAAAACATGTATGTAGTAGAAGTAAACGATGATATTTTTATCCTAGATGCCGGATTACGTTTCCCAGAAGATGAATTGCTCGGTATTGATGTCGTTATACCTGATATTAAATATTTAGAAGAAAACCAAGATCGTATTAAAGCTGTATTCTTATCTCACGGACATGAGGATGCAATCGGAGCGTTACCTTACCTCCTCAAGAAAATCAACAACATCCCAGTTTATGGGACAGAATTAACAGTTGCCCTTGCTCGTGCAGCAATTAAAGAGCACAAAGACTTGAAATACAACCGTTTCCATGTGGTACATGCGCGTTCTCGTCTATCATTTGAACAAATCAATGTATCTTTCTTTGCGACAACACACTCTATTCCAGATTCAATAGGAACTGTATTACATACAGCAGATGGTGCGATTGTTTATACTGGTGATTTCAAATTTGATCAATCTTCATTACCTGGCTACCAAACGGATTTAGGTCAAATTGCTAAAATCGGTGAAAAAGGTGTGTTAGCGTTGCTTTCAGACAGTTCTGAAGCAGAACACCCTGGATACACTTCAAGTGACTCTGTCGCTGCTCAAGAGATGCTTAAAGGCTTCAAGAAAGCATCTGGACGTATTATAGTGGCTGTTGTTGCTTCTAACGTTAGTCGCTTACAACAAGTGTTTGATGCAGCTAGTGCAACAAACCGTCGCGTTGCCATTCTTGGTAAAGAATTAGAACGTGTTATTACAGTTTCTGCTAAACTAGAGAAATTAGTAATTGATAATGAAGAAAGAATTGTGCCCTTGAAAGATATTGAAGATGTCGCTGATGATAACCTTGTTATTATTGAAAGTGGCCATCTTGGAGAGCCTATTTTACAATTGAACAAAATGGCTAAACAAACACACCGTTTAGTGAATGTACGCCCTGGCGATACTGTTTTCATCGGTGCGACAAACAATCCAGCAACGGAAACTTTATTGGCTAAAACAGTCGATTTAATCTACCGTAACGATGCTGCTGTTTCAACATTCTCAAAAGATATCTTTATCTCTGGACACGCAAGTCAAGAAGAGCTGAAGATGATGATGAATCTCTTGAAACCAAAATATTTTGTTCCGATTCATGGTGAGTACCGTATGTTAATTGAGCATACAAAAGTAGCACGCTCAATCGGTTTTACAAATGAACAAATCTTTATCATTAACAAAGGTGATATTCTAGAATACAAAGAAGGCCGCTTTGCAATGGGAAGCCGCGTATTCTCTGGTAACACATTAATTGATGGTTTGGGTGTTGGTGATGTTGGTAATATCGTCTTACGCGATCGTAAATTATTATCAGAAGATGGTATTTTCATCGTTGTTGTTACAATTAGCCGCCGTCAAAAACGCATTATCTCAGGACCTGAAATGATGTCACGTGGCTTCATTTACATGCGTGAATCAGAAGCACTAATTGAATCAGCTACAAAAATGGCTGAAAAAATTGTGTTAGAAACGCTTGAAGATAAAAACTTCGAATGGGCTAATCTTAAACAAGCGATTCGTGATAAATTAAACCGTTACTTATTTGAACAAACACGTCGACGTCCAATGATTTTACCAGTCATTATGGAAGTTAACTAAAACCTCAAATACCACTCATTTTTGAGTGGTATTTTTTAGTAAAAAGAGAAAAGGGGCGAGCAAACGATGACTATTTGTGATTGGGCTACAAAATACGAAGAAGAACGAATCTACCATAATGAAGAGTGGGGGAGATTTACAACTAAAAGTAATGATCTTTACTTTGAATTCTTAATATTAGAAGGAGCACAAGCAGGTCTCTCATGGCGTACTATTTTAAATAAACGGGAAGGCTATCGTACGGTGTTTCATCATTTCGATATTGAACGTTGCGCAGAATTAAGTGATGAAGAACTTGAAGCAGCACGTTTGAATACAATGATTGTTCGCAATAAATTGAAAATTGCCAGCGTCCGTAAAAATGCAGTCGCTTTTAAGAAAATCATCATTGAATTTGGCTCGATTGAAAACTATTTACGTACGTTTTTTACAGAAGTACCGATGATTAATCATTGGGAAACAATCAACGACGTACCAAGTGAAAGTAAAGAATCTATCGCTTTAAGTAAGGATTTGAAGAAAAGAGGTTGCTCCTTTATTGGGCCCACAATTATGTATGCCTTTTTACAAGCAACAGGTTTTATCGATGATCATATCGTAAGTTGTGATTTTCATACAAATAATAGAATTTAAACAAAAACAATCCCTAGAATGAATAATCTAGGGATTGTTTTTTACATTTAATTAGTTATAGAAGCAACTTAAATGATGCGCTATAACAACTGATTGAATCGACATGTTAAATTTAAATAGTGTGCTGATAGAGCCACGCTAATCGTAAGCAACTCACATAAAGAGTGGCTATCAGCAGTTTATTATTTTTGAGTTTCTAAATACTCATCATAAGATTGTTTTTTATTGTAGAATGAGCCTGGTGTTACATCAATTACGCGGTTAGCGAGTGATTGTGTAAACTGGTGATCGTGACAGATAAAGAGCATAACGCCTTTAAAGTCTAACAAACCATCGTTTAAGGCTGTGATTGATTCTAAGTCCAAGTGGTTAGTTGGTTCATCAAGAATCAACGTGTTACCACCTGATAACATCATACGGCTTAACATACAACGTACTTTTTCGCCCCCTGATAAGACGCGTACTTTTTTAAGTACTTCGTCTCCTGAGAAGAGCATACGTCCTAAGAATCCACGCAAGAATGATTCAGCATCTTCTGTTGGCGAATATTGACGTAACCAATCAACAAGGTTTAAATTAGAACCTTCGAAGAATTCAGTGTTGTCTTTAGGGAAGTATGTTTGCGAGGTTGTAACGCCCCATTTGAATGTGCCTTCATCTGGTTCCATATCTCCTGCTAAAATAGCAAGAAGGGCAGAAGATGAAGAGTCATTGCCAACGAAAGCAACTTTATCATCACGATCAAGTGTAAAGGAAACGTTATCCAATACTTTCACACCATCGATTGTTTTGCTAAGGCCAGAAACTTGTAAAATATCATTTCCAACTTCACGATCTGATTGGAAACGGATAAATGGATAGCGACGTGATGATGGTTGAATATCATCGAGTGTAATTTTATCCAATGTTTTTTTACGTGATGTTGCTTGTTTAGATTTAGAAGCGTTGGCAGAGAATCGCGCAACAAAGGCTTCTAATTCTTTGATTTTTTCTTCTTTTTTCTTGTTACCATCTTGTAGCATACGTTGTGCTAACTGGCTTGATTCATACCAGAAGTCATAGTTACCAACAAACAATTTGATTTTGTTGTAATCTAGATCCGCAATATGCGTACATACCTGGTTAAGGAAGTGACGGTCATGGGAAATCGCGATAACAGTGTTTTCAAAGTTTGCTAAGAAATCTTCTAACCACATAATTGCTTTTAAGTCCAAGTGGTTAGTAGGCTCATCTAATAGTAAGATATCAGGCTTACCAAAGAGTGCTTGAGCAAGTAAAACTTTTACTTTCCCACCACCATCAAGTTCTTTCATCAATTTATCGTGATCACTTGGACCAATTCCAAGTCCTTTTAATAGAATAGCTGCATCTGATTCAGATTCCCAACCACCCATTTCGCCGAATTCACCTTCTAATTCTGCTGCACGTAATCCGTCAGCATCACTAAAATCTTCCTTCATATAAATGGCATTTTTTTCTTCCATAATTGCATATAGTTGTTGATGTCCCATAATTACAACATCAAGTACACGATGCTCTTCAAATTCAAAGTGATCTTGTTTTAAAACGGCAAGACGTTCACCTGGAGTGATGTGAATGTCACCAGTTTGTGCTTCAATTTCACCTGAAAGAATTTTTAAAAATGTTGATTTACCCGCACCATTCGCGCCAATTAAACCGTAGCAGTTACCGGGAGTGAATTTCATTGTGATATCTTCAAATAGCTTTTTGTCAGAAAAACGTAGTCCGACATTACTTACTGTGATTGTCATTTAGTTAAATACCCTCTTTCAATATCGTTTTTATTCCATAAGCTCTATTATATCAATAATTCCGCTTAAAATCAACGTTGTAAAATGCACTTATGGCGACAGGTTATAATCTATACTTATGTATAATTGTTTTTACGTTAAGATGAACTATTGACAAACCTAGCGGCTGGGCATAAAATAAAGGCTTATTCTATTAATTTTAAATATATAGAGTCAAGGGGGATGCAGAATGATTGAATTTAAAAATGTCGATAAGTATTATGGCACATATCATGCTTTACGAAATATCAATTTAGAAATCAAAAAAGGTGAGGTTGTCGTTGTTATCGGCCCATCTGGTTCTGGTAAAAGTACAATGTTGCGTACTATTAATGGTCTAGAAGAAATTAGTTCTGGTCATTTACTTGTAAATGATTATGACTTAAATGATAAAGGCACTAATATTAATATCGTGCGTAAAAATGTCGGAATGGTCTTCCAGCATTTTAATCTTTATCCTCATAAAACTGTTTTAGAAAATATTACATTAGCTCCAATGAAAGTATTGAAAAAAACACCTGCTGAAGCTAAGAAAACTGGTTTAGCACTATTAAACAAGGTTGGACTCGCTGAAAAAGCAGATGTTTACCCAGCAAGCCTTTCTGGTGGGCAACAACAACGTGTAGCAATTGCTCGTGGTTTAGCAATGGAACCAGAAGTGATTCTGTTTGATGAACCAACATCAGCACTAGATCCTGAAATGATTGGTGAAGTATTAGATGTTATGAAGAGCCTTGCACAAGATGGGATGACAATGGTTGTGGTCACTCATGAAATGGGATTTGCTCGCGAAGTGGCGGATCGTGTTATTTTTATGGATCAAGGAACAATTTTAGAAGATCGTGAAGCCGTAGCTTTTTATGATGGTCCTAACGAAGAACGTGCGCGTCAATTCTTGAGTAAAATTATAAATCACTAATAGAGGGGGATGACGATGAAAAAGAAATTAATTTTTATCCTTATGACTTTGTCTCTCTTCTTAGTAGGTTGCGGTAAGCAAGTAGCAGATCAAAGCATTAGCGAACGTATTCAAACTAAGCCAACCATTACGTGGGGTGTAAAAACAGATACGCGTTTGTTTGGTTTAACAAATATTGCAACGGGTGAAATTGAAGGATTTGATATTGATATTGCCAAAGCACTTACTAAAGAAATTGGTGGTAAAGATGCAAAGGCTGTGTTTGTCGAAGTAACTTCAAAAACACGTATTCCACTATTGAAAAATGGTAATATCGATGCCATTATTGCAACGATGTCAATTACGGATGAACGTAAACAAGTCGTGGATTTTTCAGATGTTTATTTTGATGGAGGGCAATCGCTCTTAGTTAAAAAAGGCAGTAAAATTCGCTCGATTAAAGATTTGGATGCGGATACAACTGTTTTAGCAGTTAAAGGATCGACTTCAGCAATCAACATCCGTAAATCAGCTCCTGATGCCAAAATCCTTGAATTAGAAAATTACTCTGAAGCCTTCACTGCCTTGAAATCAAACCAAGGGGATGTTATGACTACTGATAGCGGCATTTTATATGGTATGGTCGCTCAAGATAAAAACTATGCTGTCGTTGGTGGTAATTTCACTGATGAACCTTATGGTATTGCAGTCAATAAAGGCCAAAAAGATTTTGTGAAAGAGTTAAATGTTGCTTTAAAAACAATAAAAGAAAATGGCACTTATCAAAAATTATATGATAAGTGGATTCCTAAAAATGACTAGCGAAAGGGGTATGACATGTTTTCAATTTTAACGACAAACTATGAAGCCTTGCTTAGTGGTTTTAAATATACTATCTTTTCCAGTATTTTAGCACTTGTCTTCAGTTTAATTATTGGTGTTGTAATGGCTATTTTGCAAATTTCTCATAACAAACCTGCTAGAGTTTTAGCTTCTATTTATGTGGAATTTTTCCGAAATATACCATTACTTGTTATTGTAATGTTTTTTTATGTGGTAATTCCAATGTATTTCTTTAATATCAACGGTTTCACAGCTGGTACTATTGGGTTGACATTGTATACGTCTGCTTTTATTGCTGAAACAGTACGTGCCGGTATTTTATCTGTTCCAAAAGGACAAATGGAAGCTGGTCGTTCAACCGGGCTGACTTATACAGAAACAATGAAATCAATTGTGTTGCCTCAGGCAATGAAAATTGTCGTACCACCACTAGGCAATCAGTTCATCAACTTGGTAAAAAACTCATCCATTCTTGCGATGGTTGCTGGTTTAGACTTAATGTATCAAGGTGATTTAATTTCATCTGTTAACTTTAATGTCTTTGAAACCTATATCGTTGTGGCTTGTTTTTACTTAGTGTTAACTTTACCGCTCAGCTACTTTATGAATTATTTAGAAAAACGCTGGTCAATCAGCGATTAAGGAGGAGATCAGATGGATTTTATTGGCGCTTACAGTTGGATTAATATTCGCTTTTTACTTGAAGGTCTATGGCTGACTATTTTAGTTGCAGCGATTTCAATCGTTTTTAGTTTTGTTATCGGTGGTATCATTGGTGTCATTCGTTACATGAAGATTCCCTATCTCTCTAAAATCGTTGGGGTTATCACTGATATTGTTCGTAATTTACCTTTGCTATTGATTATCTTTTTCACATACTTTGCGTTGCCAAAAATCGGTTTACGTTTAGATATTTTTTGGTCAGTTGTTGCAGCTATGACAGTGTTTGAATCGGCGATGTTATCCGAAATTATCCGTGGCGGTTTGAAAGCTGTACCAAAAGGTCAGATGGAAGCCGCACGTTCAACTGGTTTAACCTATATGCAGGCTTTAATGAGTATTGTGATGCCTCAAGCTTTGAAAAAAATGATTCCACCTATCGTGAGTCAGTTTATTTCACTTATTAAGGATACATCACTTGCCGTCGTTATTGCTTTACCAGAAGTAACTCACAATGCAAAAATAATATATGGACAGGATACTGCTTTTGTTATCCCTATGTTCGTAGCAATGGCTGCTTTATATTTTATCGTTTGTTATGTGCTCTCAATTATTTCAAAACGCCTAGAAATTCGACTAGGATAAATAAACATCTGTTAATTATTTTTAGCAAGGCCCAGTAAAAAAAGGGGTGCTGTTGCTTAAATAACTGACAGATGTCTTTTTTTGCATTATAATAGAGTTGTACCATAATTATCTGAATAGGGTGATGAAAATGACGGAAAAAACCTATAAAAATTTAAAACGTCGACTTGAAATTGAAAAAACAATGCCGTATCGTTTTAGTATCGAAGGTACAACCTACGAGCTAATTAAGTACGAAAAAATGGGTAAAACAACTGGCTACGTAATTGTAAATGAATCTGGTGAGGCTGTATCTAGAGAAGTCGCACAAATTGTCTTAAAACAAGCATTCCATTTGCACCAACTTACCCAGTATAGTATCCACCGTAACAAATCATTAGGTTCACATGATAGTGAAATTGCTGTACGCATCCAAAGCGAATTAGCAACCATTCGACCTGAAGAATTTTCATATTCAATTCAGGAAGATGCTGTGTCAACTTTAGCTGCATTACAAATATTTGTCGAAAAACAACTCTGTCTGGATGTACACCTTAAAGACTTCTTTTTAATTCTTGACAAGGTGACCGATCAAAAAGGTGTTTCTGAATCAGATTGGAACTACCTCACTGATACTGCCATCACAATTGGTCAAGCAGCCTATGAACAAATCCAAACGCTTATTGACTCACAAGAAAGTATTGCAGAAGTAAGAGGATGGATTTCTCGTAAAATGAAACAATTTACAAAAACGGAAGCAAAATATATGAGCCGTTTTTCAATGTTGTTATCTGAACTGAATGCGAAATTTGTATTTACGAAGGTTATTGCTACTGCTGATTATTTAACTAAGGACATCACGGTTGATGAAACATTACCAATCAAAGAACGTCTCGTTGATTTCAACAAACAATACCGTAAAAAATTGGAAAATGAGCCAACACTAACTAAAGAAACATTAGCATTATTACGAAATTAATAATTATCAGGAGACGTTTAACCAGAATCTGGTTTAAAACGTCTTTTTTTATGGTACACTATTGTAATGTAACACTAATTATTTGGATAAAGGCAGGCGTAAATTATGATTAACAAAATAGCAACAGAACTACAAGACTTAAGCCATTCACTTCTCGTTAAAACAAATGAACCTTTGAATAAATACACCTATACAAAAACGGGTGGACCTGCAGATGTTTTTGCTGTTCCACAGACGATAGAAGAAGCACAAATCGTCGTGACTTATGCTTATAAAAACGATATCCCTCTAATGGTTTTAGGTAATGGATCTAATCTAATCATTCGTGACGGTGGTATCCGCGGCATTGTGTTATACCTTATGAATCTGACAGAAATAACTTATAAAAACAATACGCTCACAGCTCAAACAGGAGCCGCTATCATCGATGTATCACGTGAAGCGCATAAATTAAGCTTAGCAGGATTAGAGTTTGCTTGTGGAATCCCTGGAAGCGTTGGTGGTGCTCTACACATGAATGCTGGTGCCTACGGTGGCGAAACCAAAGACGTATTAAACCGCGCGCTCGTTTTAACAGCAAGTGGCGAACTAATTGAATTGGATCGTCAAACACTAGAAGAAGGGGCGTCGTATCGCCATAGTATTATCGCTGATAAAAACTATATTGTCCTAGAGGCTGATTTTTTATTAACACCTGATGCTGAAGAAACGATTGCTGCTAAAATGGCGAATTTTACCGAGCAACGCGAATCACGTCAACCCTTAGAATACCCTTCATGCGGTAGTGTTTTCAAGCGACCAGAAGGACGTTTTGTTGGTCCGATGATTCAAGAAGCAGGGTTACAAGGTCATACTATTGGTGGCGTTCAAGTCTCATTAAAACATGCCGGTTTTATGGTGAATATCAACCAAGGAACTGCCACAGATTATATTGATTTGATAGCGCACGTTCAAAAAGTAATTCATCAAAATTATAATGTAAAACTTGAACCAGAAGTGAAAATATTAGGGGAAGAAGTAGAAGTCTGACCCTTATTATTTGACAAATTTAGAAATTACTATATTAAAACAACGTGAAATATGTTATTGTAATAGTGTAGAACTATTAAATAGGATAAATTAATCACGTTGGGAGATAATTAAAATGACATTGATTAGTAGTATTACTGTTTTAGTAGTCGCGATGGCAGTCGTCATTTATTGGATTATGCCCTCTGAAAACTAAAATTATTTAAATTATGCAACCACATAAAAGCTAGGGCGACAACCTAACTCTTATGTGGTTTTTTGATGGAAACAATAAGAACCTTTCACTCTGTCTCGAATAAACTATATCATCCAAGGTAATGGTGCATTTTCACTGATGCCTATTTTTTTACAAAAAAACAGCCACACAAAGTGTGACTGAATTGATGATAATATCCTTATAAGACGCTAACAAAGGGGTAGTAAACTATGTTATTAATAAATGAACGATACTCTAAGTAGTTAATATAAGGATGGTACTCAATTCCCTATGGATTGGTACTCGCTGTCGCTCCGTCCCATAATGTCTTTGTAAGCTCATTTCTTCGCAACAAGGTCATCACCCATACTAATCTCGTAAGCTCATAAATTCGCTACGATTTTAACAAAAGGATTGGTACTCGCTGTCGCTCCGTCCCATACTAATCTCGTACGCTCATGAATTCGCTACGATATTAGTAAAGTTGTGTTCCTGCTTCAACAAAAGGTAGTAGGTGGGCATCTGCTACGGCTTTATAAGTAACATTACCGTTAATTGTATTAATACCTGCTAAAACATCACTGTTTGTTTCGCATAATTCTGCTAATCCTTGATTCGCAATACGTAATGCATAAGGAATTGTTACGTTTGTCAACGCATATGTTGCAGTTTGAGCTACAGCTCCTGGCATATTAGCCACTGCATAATGCACAACACCATGTTTAATATAAATCGGATCATCATGTGTTGTGATATGATCTGAGGTTTCAAAAATACCACCTTGATCAATCGCAATATCAACCAGGACTGAACCTGGTGACATTTGTTTCACCATTTCTTCTGATACAAGTTTTGGTGCTTTTGATCCAGGTATTAACACGGCCCCAATAACTAAATCAGCTTTTGCAACAGCTTCTTCAATGTGATAAGAATCCGAAATCAAAGTTGAAAGTGAATTGCCAAATTGTTCATCAATTTGTGCAAGGCGGGCTGCACTAATATCGAGGATTGTAACATTCGCTCCCATACCAACAGCAATACGTGCTGCGTTTGTACCCGCAGAACCACCACCGATGATAACAACATTCCCACGTCTCACTCCTGGAACACCTGATAGTAGAATACCTTTACCTGAATGAGTATTTTCAAGGAACTGTGCACCAATTTGGATTGACATACGTCCAGCAATTTCACTCATAGGAACAAGTAGCGGTAACGAACCATTTTCTAATTGAATTGTTTCATAAGCAACAGCTGTCACACCTTTTTCAATAAGAGCACGCGTTAAATTACGTTCAGCTGCCAGGTGAAGGTAGGTAAAGAGCAGCAAACCTTCATAAAAGTATTGATACTCTGACTCAAGGGGTTCTTTCACTTTAATTACCATTTCAGCTGACCAAACTTCAGCCGCTGTGTCAACCACTGTTGCACCAGCTAAACGATACTGCTCATCAGTGATATGTGAACCGATTCCAGCTGCTTTTTCAATCACCACATCATGGCCACTTTTTACAAAACTTTTTACGCCTGCTGGTGTAATACCGACACGATTTTCATTGTTTTTAATTTCTTTTGGAATACCAATTTTCATTTTTAATTCTCACCCTTCTTTAGCTCATTTTTGTTAAAGACTCTATAAATAACAAACAGCAGTAGGAACCATACAGCACCACAAATCAGCGATATACGTGTATCAGGTGCAATGGCTAGCATTACTAGCACGCCTGCAAAGAAAATTAACATAAAGGCAGGCATAAATGATGCACCAGGCATTTTGAAGATGCTTTTAGCTGCTAATTCTTTATTAGACTTACGGTAACGGACGAACGAGATAACGATCATTGACCAGATAAAGATGAATAACAATGATGAAATACTTGTTACAATCGTAAAAACTGTGATTGCATTTTTAATAAAGTAGTTTAATAACACTCCAATTAATAAAACGGCACTTGAGAAGTAAAGACTCGCACCAGGAATGTTGCGGCTGTTTAACTTGCGGAAAATTTTGGGTGCACGTTTATGATTAGCTAAACCATATAACATCCGACTTGTTGAGAATATCCCTGAATTACAAGACGATGCAGCTGCTGTTAACACAACAAAGTTGATGATTGCAACGGCCGCTGGAATACCTGCATAAAGAAAGAGGGTAACAAAAGGACTTTTTTCTGGATCAATTTGATTCCAAGGAATAATAGACATAATAACAAATAATGAACCCACATAAAACAACACAATACGTAAAGGTATTTGATTAATTGCTTTTGGAATAGTTTTTTCTGGGTCTTTTGTTTCTGCTGCTGTTACTCCGATTAATTCAACCCCAACAAACGAGAAAACTGCCATCTGAAAGGCGAGGAGGAAGCCAGAAATTCCAGTAGGGAAGAACCCACCATGTTGCCAAAGATTTGAAATTGATGCTGTTGCTGTAGGTGTTGATTGGAATTTGTTGAAAATAAGCACAAAACCAACAATAATTAGTCCTAATATTGTGACAATTTTTATTATTGCGAACCAAAACTCAATTTCTCCAAATGCTTTAACGGTTAACGAATTAAGTAATACCAAAAAGACTACACAGAACAAAGCGGAAATCCAGTTGGGAAAATCAGGAAACCAAAAACCAACATAGGTTGCGACAGCTGTTATTTCTGCCATACCTGTCACAATCCAACATAACCAATATGTCCAACCAACAAAAAATCCTGCCCATGGACCGATATATTCATTCGCAATATCTGCAAAAGAACCAAATTCTGTGTTGGAAAGTAGTAATTCACCTAATGCTCGCATCATGAAAAAAACAACGATACCAACAATTAAATAAACAAGTAGAAGAGAAGGCCCGGCGAGATGAATTGTTTTTCCAGCCCCTAAAAAGAGACCTGTACCAATTGCACCTCCAATTGCGATTAACTGCACATGACGGTTACTCAAATTTCGTTCAAGTTTTTGTTCGGGCTCACTCATAAAATCCACTCCTTCATAGGTTTGTTATTAAATAGCTATTTACTGATATAACTCCAACTCCATAGTATATGATAATGGTTAAATAATCAATACCAACTATCTATTTACTACAAAATAATGCTATTTTTTATAAGATAGCATTTAAGCATATCCATCTATGGAGTAAATTAATACCGTTTAAAATATATGCATTGTTCAGATGTATTTTCAAAGATGTTATAAGCATTTGAAATTGGCATACATAAGCTTTTGTGATAAAAATGGTCTGTTGGACTTATAATCAATAAAAGCGCACACAAAGCTTCTGAGACTGACATTATTATAATAACAACACAAACGTAAAGTTATCGTTGTCACACAGTTATACAACATCAATAAAATATGTTTATCCTGTATTTATCTCATCATTTGAATAAGCAGTCTCATATGACAGTTATGCTATATTTAAGTACATTTAAAGCTTTTACATCTAATCAGTTAAAATGTTTTAGCGGATTAATTTGCTTAGATAAAAAATATCTATTATGGATCACAATTTTCAATTTAACAACAGACATCAGTATTAGATTTACTGTGATAGCTGTTAAGTTAAGTAACGCATAAAATATCCTGCAATAATCAGAAAAACAGTGAGTTAAAACTCGCTTAGAAAGTTTGGTGCAAAAAGTCATGAAGAGAGGCTGAAAATGATATATTAACATAATAAACAAAAGATAAAACTTAAATATTAATTCTAGTTTACATAATATATATTATCGGAAGTTGTAT
>NZ_JAFYUW010000102.1:0-36411 GCF_017549435.1 Brochothrix sp. | reverse complement strand
CCTTCAGCTGCAGCCATTTTCATTGGTTGTGTTTTTACAAGGTGCTGACCTTGCCAATGCCCACTAAATGCAACACCAAGTGCTCCTACCAATGCAACAATCAAAGCAATACGTAATGATGGTTTATAGAATTCCATGTGTCGTTTTTTCGCCATTTGGAAACCACTGACACCTGCGATAAAGAAAGCACCTGTACAAAGCGCACCGAAAATAACGTGTGGAAATTCCACCATCAATTGCGGATTTGTTAATAACGCGGCAAAATCATTCATTTCTGCACGACCATTAACCATTTGGAAACCTACAGGTTCTTGCATGAACGAGTTGGCTGCTAAAATCCAGAAAGCTGATAAAATAGTTCCAAGTGCCACTAACCAAATACTCATCAAATGAACTTTAGGTGATAAACGATCACGTCCAAAGATCCAAATACCAATAAATGTTGATTCCATAAAGAATGCTAAGAGTGCTTCAATTGCTAAAGGCGCACCAAAAACATCCCCTACAAAACGAGAGTAATCAGACCAGTTCATCCCAAACTGGAACTCTTGTATAATACCGGTAACAACACCCACAGCAAAATTGAGCAAGAATAAATGCCCCCAGAATATCGCCATTTTACGATAGACTGGTTTTTTCTTAAATACGTGTAATGTTTCCATCAATGCAACCATGAATACAAGACCAATACTTAATGGAACAAATAGAAAGTGAAAGATTGTAGTTGATGCAAATTGAAAACGTGCTAATAGTAACTGATCCATTTTTTCTCCTCCGAACCTATTAAATTTCATATATAAATACATACTAAAATGCCATACCTCAACAATAGAACATATCACTTCATTTAGGATAAGACTTTAGACCTATATTTGTGAACGAATTGCATCTAAATAACATCTATTTCTTGTCTAACCGACACAATTTACTTAATAACTGTGCAAAACATCAAAAAAATGTTTTTTTTAGCTAAAATATGACTTGTTGAGGCCTTTTTATAATTCCCTTTTCCAACTATTAATAACCGGTAATTTATGATTGATTATTCATAAATTTCTATCTTTGACAATTATCTCAAAATAGTGTAAATTACTAAAGGACGAACAATTATTATTACGGATTAAATTTCATTCGTATTTAGGAGTGTATATTATGGACAACGTATTTGATTATGAAGATATTCAGCTAATACCCGCAAAATGCATCGTAGATAGCCGCGCAGAGTGTGATACATCTGTTACTTTAGGAAAACACACATTTAAACTACCGGTTGTCCCTGCAAATATGCAAACAATCATTGATGAAACAATCGCCGAAAAATTAGCTAAAGACGGTTACTTCTATATAATGCATCGTTTTGAACCGCAAAAACGCGCAGACTTCATTGCTCAAATGCATGAAAAATCACTTATAGCATCAATCAGCATTGGTGTAAAAGAAGAAGAATACCCATTTGTCGAAGAGCTTGCAGCTCAAAATCTCGTACCAGAGTACATCACAATCGATATTGCCCACGGCCACTCAAACGCTGTTATCAATATGATTAAACATCTAAAAAAACATTTACCTGATAGTTTTGTTATTGCTGGAAACGTCGGAACACCTGAAGCTGTTCGTGAACTAGAAAATGCAGGAGCTGATGCAACAAAAGTTGGTATTGGACCAGGTAAAGTTTGTATTACTAAGATTAAAACTGGTTTCGGAACTGGTGGTTGGCAATTAGCAGCATTACGCTGGTGTGCCAAAGCTGCTTCTAAACCAATTATTGCCGATGGTGGTATCCGTACAAACGGTGATATCGCTAAATCTGTTCGCTTCGGTGCATCGATGGTAATGATCGGTTCTTTATTTGCTGGTCATGAAGAATCACCAGGTACAACGATTGAAATCGCAGGTAAGTTCTATAAAGAATACTTCGGATCCGCTTCTGAATTCCAAAAAGGTGAAAAGAAAAACGTTGAAGGTAAAAAAATGCATGTTGAAAATAAAGGGAGTCTAAATGATACCCTTGTTGAGATGCAACAAGATTTACAATCAGCAATTTCTTACTCTGGTGGGAAAAAATTAGATGCTATCCGTAACGTCGATTATGTCGTTGTAAAAAATTCAATCTTCAACGGTGATTAAATTAAACCAATAAAAAAACTCCAGAAATGGAGTTTTTTTTATTCTTTTTCAGCAGCTAAGCGACGTAACCGTTTTGCTTCTTTTTGTCGTGCTCTGATCCCTCTAAAGAAGTTCGTTAATATTTGACCACATTCTTCTTCCAACACGCCTGACTCCACCTCACATTGATGATTAAAACGTTCATCCGTTAGTAGGTTCATTAAAGTTCCTGCAACACCTGCTTTTTCATCAGCTGCACCATAATAAACTTTACGCATACGCGAAAGAATTAAAGCACCACTGCACATTGGACAAGGTTCTAATGTGACATAAATATCGCATTCTTCCAAGCGCCATGAGCCAATCTCACGGCACGCCATTTGAATAGCCAAAATTTCAGCATGACTCGTTGCTTCTTGACTCGTTTCACGCAAGTTATGTCCACGTCCAACAACTTTATCTTCAAAAACAACAATAGCACCAATAGGCACCTCTCCGATTGCTTCTGCTTTTTTTGCTTCTTCCAATGCCATCTGCATATACTCTTCTTTTGTCGTCATAATTAACTCCTTTTTACGTCTCTGTTCTAATTTATCATATATTACTTAAAATTTCTCGAGATTCAACTGTTGACTCAATTGTCAGAAAATGATAACCTGTCATTAGTATCAGGTACTAAGAGGGAGTGTTAAAAAATGGAATTAAATGATTTACTTGCACCTGACAATTACAATATTGTCGATGACATTGAAAAATACAACTCAGATAAAACAGCGCTTATTTTGGAGAAAGACAATGGCGATGTCACAAAAATCAGCTATCGTTCATTGCTCAATAAAGCGAATCAACTTGCAAACGCTTTGGTTAAAAAAGGCGTAAAAAAAGGTGATGGGTTTCTCGTAATGATGCATCGTTCAATTGAAACGTATATCGCTTATATCGCTCTTTGGAAAGTTGGCGCTGTTATTAGCCCAGGTTCAGAAATGTTAAAAGCAAAAGATTTGAAGTTACGTTTTGAACTCGCTGACATTAAAGGTGTCATTTCTCATCATGATTACCACGAGGAAGTGTCCAAAGCAGCTGCCGATTGTCCTGAGTTAACGCTCAAAATAAGTGTGGGTGAAAAACTTACTAACTGGGAAAATTTCGACTTACTAAGTGCGAATGAAAATAGTAACTTTACTAATATTGTTACCAAAAGTAACGATCCTGCATTGATTGGTTTCACTTCAGGAACCACTGGCAATCCCAAAGGTGTTGTTCATGTTCACGGCTGGGGTTTTGCCCATCTACGTACTGCTTCTGAACGCTGGTTAGACATACGTGAGTCCGATATCGTTTGGGCGACTGCTGGTCCAGGTTGGCAAAAATGGATTTGGACACCCTTTTTATCTGTTTTAGGACGCGGAGCAACTGGTTTCCTTTACGAAGGTCGCTTCAACGCTGAAAAACAATTATTTCTTTTAGAAAAGCATCATATTAACGTGTTATGCTGTACACCAACAGAATACCGCTTAATTGCAAAAGTTGAGCAACTCTCACGCTTCACACTACCTGATTTACGCAGCACTGTTTCAGCAGGTGAACCACTCAACCGTGAGGTCATCAAAATATTTAACGATCAATTTGGGCTCAAAGTTCGTGATGGTTATGGACAAACAGAAAGCACATTGATTATCGGAACACTTAAAGATGCAGAAATTCGTCCAGGTTCAATGGGGCAACCTCTCCTACCAGAATTCACACACGTTATTGACGATAATGGACAACGTGTAAAACCAGGTGAAGTTGGTGATATTGCTATTTTACGCAGTTATCCCGCCTTATTTAAGACCTATCACAAAGAACCTGAACGTTTAGCTAAAGCTATCCGCGGCGACTATTTCGTAACCGGTGACCGCGCCACTTATGATGACGATAATTATTTTTGGTTCCAAGGTCGTAACGATGATATCATCGTTAGCTCGGGTTATACAATTGGACCCTTTGAGGTCGAAGACGCTTTAACCAAACATCCTGCTGTAAAAGAAGTTGGTGTTGTTGCAAGCCCACATGAATTACGCGGCGCTGTCGTCAAAGCATTCATTGTATTAACAGAAAACTATACCGCTTCAGATGAGCTAGTTAAGGAATTACAAGACTTCACTAAAAAGATTACCGCACCCTACAAGTATCCGCGTAAAATTAGTTTTGTAGATGAACTCCCTAAGACAAACTCTGGTAAAATCATGCGCGTCGTTTTAAGAGAACAAGAACATTAAAAGTAAAAACAAACGGTCAGCTACAAAAAAATTGGAGAAAATAAAAGTTTGATTCTTTTTATCAAAATGTTATTTTTGAAATTTTGCTGTAGTTGTTTGGCTTTTTTACTGGAAAATATTAAAAGTAAAATATGCTGGTCAGAACTGTAGGGATTGGAAAAGCACGATGAAATTCTATAACGTCTGGTTATCAATTTTTCAACTGAGCATTTGCTATTTCACCCAAAAAAAGCATCGTAATGACATTTATATCATGTCATTACGATGCTTTTAGCTTTTAGCTTTTAAATAAAGTAATCTAAAACTAAGCCATTACACTAACTCACTTAATTTTTAGTCCAACCCTAATCCTTCAAGGTGGTCTATCTTATTCACTTCACGAACAGTGTATGTATCATCTTTATAATCAACAATGCTTATGCTCGTATTAAGGATATTTTCACTCTTATCACGGTGTTCACGCCAATCGCCACCACCTAGTACATACATCAACTGACGTAATACCATACCATGGCTAACAATCAGAACATTTCCTTCAACATCCGTCTCTTCAATACGTTTTAATACTCGCATTGTACGGTCTAACATTTGTTGATAGGTTTCACCACCACTTACTTGCGCACGATACTTCGCGGGTGTGTCACGCATCGTATGGAATTCTTCGTACTCTTTAGCTGCTGTTGATGACATTCCATCCCAAATACCGAAGTACATTTCACGTAGATCAGGTTTCGCATAACGGGGTACATCTGAATGGTTCGCTAAAATATAATCAGCGGTTTGTTGTGTGCGACCGCTTGTACTAGTAAAGCAAGCGTTAAAATCAACATCTTTTAACACATCTCCTACTGCCTTAGCACCATCAATTCCAACTTGAATGAGCGGTGAATCTCCCCATCCTTGCATTAAACCTTGTTCATTCCACTCAGTTTTACCATGACGGATAAAATAATACGTTATTTGTTTCGACAAAATTTATTCGACTCCTTCTCACTTGATTGTTTTAAGACCACGCATATAAGGTTGTAAGGCTGTTGGTACTGTAATTGTACCGTCCTCTTCTTGATAGTTTTCCATAATTGCAGCGACTGTTCGGCCAACTGCTAAACCAGAACCGTTGATTGTATGCACATATTCTACTTTACCATTCACTTCACGACGGAAGCGAATATTCGCACGGCGTGATTGGAACGTTTCGAAGTTTGAGCATGAAGAAATCTCACGGTAAACATTTTGGCTTGGAATCCAAACTTCAATATCATATTTCTTAGCTGCTGTAAAACCTAAGTCTGCAGTACACATGCTCAAGACTTGATACGGTAACTCTAAACGCTTAAGGATATCCTCTGCATCTTGTGTTAATGTTTCTAACTCCGCATAAGAGTCTTCTGGCTTAGCAAACTTAACCATTTCAACTTTATTGAATTGATGTTGACGGATAAGACCTCGCGTATCACGACCTGCAGAACCTGCCTCTGAACGGAATGACGCACTGTAAGCTACATATTTGATGGGTAGTTCATCCGCTTTAAGAATCTCATCACGGTGATAGTTTGTCACAGGAACTTCAGCTGTCGGCACTAAGAAAGTGTCGTTATCCTCAATTAAGAACGCATCTTCTTCAAACTTAGGAAGTTGACCTGTTCCCGTCATACTTGTACGGTTTACCATGTACGGTGGTAACATCTCTTCATACCCATGCTCACTTGCATGAATGTCCATAAAGAAGTTAATTAACGCACGCTCTAATTGTGCACCCGCTTTTTTATAGAATACAAAACGGCTACCTGTTACTTTACCCGCACGCTCAAAATCAAGAATATCTAAATCTGTTCCTAAATCCCAATGTGGTTTTGGCTCGAAGTTAAACTCGCGTGGTGTACCACCTGTACGGATAACAATATTGTCATCTTCTGTTTCACCAATCGGTGTAGACTCATGTGGAATATTCGGAATAGATAACATTAATTGGTTTAATTTAGTATTAACTTCCACCAATTGTTCATCCAAAGCTTTAATCGCTTCACCTGTTGTTTGCATTGCAGCGATTTCAGCGTCAGCATTTTCTTTCGCACGCTTTTTCTTAGCAATTTCACCCGATACACGGTTTCGTTCACTCTTCAATTCCTCTGCTTTAATGATTAACTCACGACGCAAAGTATCATACTCTGGAAATTTTTCGAGGTCACCTAAATTTTCACCACGATGTGCCAATTTGGCTTTTACACCTTCAAAATCCGTTCTTAAAACCTTGATATCTAACATTTTGTAAAACCTCCTAAATAAATTTGTGTATAAAAAAACTCGTCCTACCTCTTGTCATAACAAGAAGGGACGAGTATCTATCGCGGTGCCACCCTAATTGGAAAACAAAACGATTGCTTTGTTTTCCCACTTAATTTGTTTAACGGCTTATCACCGGAACAATTTAATAGAGCACGCTCATTCCACTGTTCACTCAAAGATGGATTCATAAAGGGTTATTCATCAGTTCACACCAACCACTGACTCTCTTTGCAACAACAACCTCTATTACTATTTCTTATCATCGTTTTATCTATTAACTTACAACCATTCTACAATACTTTCATAAAAATAGAAAGGTTCATTAGTAACTTGATAACAAAGACCTACTTAAACCAACCTTTAGCTCCATCAACAACGTAGTTTTTAGCAACATTTAATCCGTCTTTAGTCACTCGCCAGCTACGAAGGAAAAAACCGGCTTTTTCAATATCATGATCTGTGATGACATCAATTGTTACACCCTCAGAATTATCGAGGTAACCATAGTTAAACGGATCATTCGCTGCAACAACTGCTTTGCCTACAACAGTACCTTTTGCAACTGGCGCAACAAGCTCACCGTTGCTATTTGTTTTATCTTCTTTTAAAGTCATTTTGGCAGCTGTCTCAACTTTAGCGTTTTTAGGAACAACAAATTTCGGTTCTTTTTGAGTAGTCAATGTTTCAGTCAACTTATCGCCTTTATAAACGTTAACTTTAAATTGGTTACCAAGCCCTTTACTAATCAAATCATAATTGTTAAAGCCATAGTTCATCATTTTAGCCGTTTCAACAAAACGAATACCACTATGTTCGTCTTTAGGATTTTTCTTATCTTTTGCATTCATAATAACTGTAATTAAACGCATACCATTCTTCTCAGCAGTTCCGGCGAACGTCATGCCTGCATGATCAGTGGTCCCCGTTTTCAAACCATCCACAGGTAAGTTCTTATCAGAATTTATCAGACCTGGTAACATCCAGTTCCAGTTTTCCATTTTAATTTCATCAGAAGTCCCCGCTTGGAAACTTTTTTCTTCTACTTTAGCAAAATCTAAAATTTCAGGATAATCAAGGATTAATGCACGTGATAATTTTGCAACACCACGAGCTGTTAATTCATTTTCACCTTTATCTTTTTGAGTTGTTTTCCCACGAATATCTTCGTAACTTAAACCTGTTGAGTTCACAAAATTATGAGGACCCAATTCAAGTTTTTCAGCTAACTTATCCATCATATTAATGTATTTATTTTCATCACCATTGGCTAATTTTTCAGCAATTGCAATCGTTGCACCATTTGCTGAATAGATAGACATTGCTTCTGTTAATTCACGAACTGAATAGGTTTTATCTTGTCGTAAAGGTACATTAGAAAGTGTATTATCCTGAGAAACATTATAGGCTGATTTTGAAATTGGTAATTGATCATCCCATTTAATTTTCCCTTCTTTAATAGCTTCCATCAATAAATATTCGGTAACCATCTTAGTCATTGAAGCAATTCCTAATTGTTTATCGCCATTTTTATTGTATAACACTTTTCCAGTTGAGGCTTCAATCATAAAGGCCGCATTTGCCTGAATATCAAGTGGTGCTTTTGTTTTTGACGCTGCTTGCGCAGGCAAAATGAATGATGTTGTTGCAACTACTGTAACTAACATAAACGTAATGATTTTTTTAAAGTACATCGTAATCAAGGGCCTCCAGTATCTTATATTTTCCTATTTTATTCGCACACTTAAGTTGTGCAATTACTAGGCTATTTTATCACATTCCAACCCTTAATAGTAGTGATATGACGACTATTACAGCCTGTTATCAAAAAGTAACAATCGGTAAAATTACCTGGGAAATGTTGTTGCCACCCACATAAACTGTTTGTTTGCTTACCACTGTTTCTGTTGAATCGAAAAATGAACCGCCCGTTCCTGGATTAACATCGAAGCGTGGGAAGTTACTAGAAGCTATATCCAACCTTAAACGATGACCTTCTAAAAAGACATTACTCGTTCCCCACAATTCAATTTCAACGGTGAATCTTTCATTTTTATTAACGTGTTTTATTCTCACAATATCATCTGTTAAATTATAAGCTGTACCATCAGGATATACGTCACTCAATTTAGCTGTAAAATCAACAGAGGTAGCATCTGTACTTACTTCCAATAAAACACGCACATTCCCCGTCACATTCAAAGGCTCTTTTAAAGCTTCTGTTTCAAAAGATAACGTATCTTTTAATGAAGTAATTGGCAATTGCTCTTTCGGACCCTCAACTTCCAACCCATGCATGAATGTTACACCCCCACGTGTCCTGACAGGGCTTTTAGGGTCGTGTTCATAACTTAGTGAACTTTCTGATGCAGAACGCTCTAACACGAGCTCACGACGATTTAAATAATAGCGTTTTTCTTTAGTGTTCGCTGGAGGCCAGGTCGTTGCAGAATGCCATTCATTTGTCCCCATTGTAAAATAGCGTACGGGGGTTGAATCAATCAACGGTAGACCTTTTAATTGGTGATTAAACCATTCAAGGTGCCAACGATAGAGTTCTGCTCGTGCTTGCTCTCCATAATAAAGTTCACCACTACGTGCACTAAAATCACCATGCACCCAAGGGCCAATAATTAACTGATCTCCCAACCCTTTTTGCTGACCATTTTTAAAGTTTTCAAGCGTCCCTTTTAAAAAGCAGTCATACCAACCAGCGATGTGCAAACCAGGCGTTTTGACCTTCTCATACTGATTTTTAACAGTAATTTTATCCCAAAATGGATCTGTTAATGGCTTGCGGTACATATCAAACAAGTAAAAATCAGGAAATAGACTGGTAATAGGTTGCCACTGTTCGTAAGGATAACTATCGTAAGTGTAGGGAATATTCGTAATGTTATTTTGTAAGATTAATCTTTTTGTTGCCAATTCTTTAGGATCTGTATAGGTTCTTTCCAATAGGTTGGCTGCGATACTTTCTAAACTCCATGTTTGCCACATTGATAGTTCAGTTGCACCATTATGGTCTTGACTGACCTCCGTAAAGCTATTTTGACTCATCGTGGGAGCAATTGCAGTTAAATGTGGCGGTTGCGTCATCGCAGCTAGCATCTGTGTGTACCCAAAGTAAGATAAGCCTAGCATGCCTACTTTACCGTCACTATAAGGCAATGTTGCTGCCCATTCAACAGTATCGTAACCATCAGTTTGTTCCGCGATATAAGGGCCTTCAAACACACCTTCAGATGCGTATCGACCACGTACATCTTGTAAAATAACGATATAACCTTGGCTCGCTAAGACGTGTGGTCTCATAAAATCAAATGAATAGGTCTTATTATAAGGTAGGCGACTCAATAAAACCGGGTAACGTTTATTATCATCAGGTCGATAAATATCAGCTGCCAATTTTACACCATCACGCATCGTTGCCATTACATCCGTCTCAATTATCAATTTCATTATTTGTCCCCCTTAATCATTTTAAAACAGTCATTTTTAATGATAGTTTTTTATCCTCTAATTCAAAAAAACAACTGTTGACGGTGTCACTTAGATACCTTACGGAATTTTAAGTTCACACTGTTCAAACAGTTGTTTTAGTTTTAACTAGCTTTGGATACTATAGTTTGGAGCCTCTTTTGTAATTTGAATATCATGCGGATGAGACTCACGCAAGCCAGCACCTGTCATTTTGATAAATTGAGCATTTTCAATTAAATCATAGATACTATCAGAACCCGTATAACCCATACCTGAACGTAAACCACCGATTAATTGGAAGATAACATCAGATAATGAACCTTTGTAAGCCATACGACCTTCAATACCTTCAGGTACTAATTTTTTAGCATCTGTATTAGATTGGAAGTAACGATCTTTCGAACCATTTTCCATTGCTGCTAATGAACCCATACCACGGTATGTTTTAAAGCGGCGACCTTGATATATTTCTGTATCACCTGGTGATTCATCAGTACCTGCAAGCATACTACCTAACATTACTGCATTCCCACCAGCTGCGATTGCTTTTACGATATCGCCTGAATATTTAATACCACCATCAGCGATAATTGTTTTACCATATTCACGAGCAACAGAAGCACAATCATTAATCGCTGTAATTTGAGGAACACCCACACCTGCAACAACACGTGTTGTACAAATAGAACCAGGACCAATACCAACTTTGACAACATCAACACCAAGGTCAAATAAGTCACGAGCAGCAGCTGCTGTCGCTACGTTACCAGCAATAATGTTTGTGTCAGGGAATGCAGCGCGCATTTCCTCGAATTTTTTCATTACGCCAACAGAATGACCATGTGCTGTATCGATGATTAAAGCATCAACACCTGCTTTTACAAGCTGTGTGGCACGTTGGAAAGTATCATTAGAAACACCAACAGCTGCGGCAACAAGTAAACGACCCAGCGTATCTTTGGCTGCATTTGGAAATTCGATAACTTTTTCAATATCTTTAATTGTAATTAAACCTTTCAAAACACCTTTATTATCAACAAGTGGTAATTTTTCAATACGGTGTTTTTGAAGAATTTGTTCAGCTTCTTGTAGTGTTGTTCCTACTTTTGCTGTTACAAGATTTTCTTTAGTCATAACATCATTGATTAAGATTGAATAATCTTGGATGAAACGCATATCACGATTTGTGATAATACCAACAAGAATACGATCTTCACGATTGTTAACAATCGGCACGCCTGAAATGCGGTATTTACTCATCAAGTGTTCTGCATCAAAAACTTGATTGTCTGGAGTTAAATAAAATGGGTCAATGATAACGCCACTTTCAGAACGTTTAACTTTTTCAACTTCTTCGGCTTGTTGTTCAATCGACATGTTCTTATGAATAACACCTAACCCGCCTTGACGTGCCATTGCAATCGCCATTTTAGCTTCTGTTACAGTATCCATTGCTGAACTGATAATTGGAATGTTCAATTTAAGAGTCGGTGTTAAAGCAACACTTAAATCAACATCATTTGGTAATACGTTCGATTTAGCCGGAACTAACAAAACATCGTCGAATGTTAGACCTTCCTTAACAAATTTATTTTCCCACACCGCGCATCCATCCCCTTTATTTTTAATATTAATTACGAGATTAACAGTAAAACAAGCACTTGTCAACAACCTGAGACTAGTATTCAAATAGTCAGATTATTTCAACAATAAGCCGTTGATCGCTACTAAACTCACGTCAGCTATAACCATCACGATCTTTTGCCACTTTGGCTTTGTTTTGCCAGTTACTCTTGGATATAGGTACCATAAACACATAACACAGAGTGTTCCGATAATTACCAAAGCTGTTCCTGCCACAACTGAGACTGAATGTCTTAAAAACCAACCTACGAAAAAGACAATGACCAACTCTAAAATTATCAAGAGTGTTCGCTTAAAGGGCATATAGTTAACCTCCCATCTTTTGATAAAAAAATGCTGACTCTCTATTGCAGAGAGTCAGCGAGTAATACTTACATAAGGTGGTTCGCGTGAGCCATTTCCATAACCCAGTATGAGCCAATTACAATAATAACAGCGATAACTGCCGCAAAGAGGAAGTTCCCCAATTGCGTGTGATCCGCATCTTCTTCATTCACATGCATGAACATGAACAGTTGGATACCTGCTTGTACAAATGCCATGATGAAGATAAACACAAGGATAATATTAACGCTTAAACCAGAATAAGCGGCAACAGCGGCTAACAAAGTTAAAACGATTGATAAAACAAACCCAATAACGTGTTTCCAGGGAAACCCACTATGTGATTTTGCTGAAGTTTTTTCTGCCATAATATTCCTTACCTCCTTTTCTATTGCATAAGTCCGAATAAGTAAACACCTGTATAAATAAAGATCCAGATAACATCTAAGAAGTGCCAATAAAGACTTGAAACAAAGAATTTAGAAGCAAGTTTAGGTGTCATTCCACCACGCATTTTAAATTGGATTAATAACCCGATAATCCAGAAAATACCTAAAGAAACGTGGGCACCGTGAGTTCCTAGTAAGACAAAGAACGATGACCAATATGATCCAACACTTAATGTTACGCCTTCGCCAACATAGTGTGCAAACTCATAGATTTCAAAACCAACAAAGCCAATACCTAATACTAGCGTAATGATTTGGTAGGTCATAAATTGACCCCATTTTTGATCACGCATGGCATGCAATGCAAGACCACATGTGAAACTACTTGCAAGAAGCAAGAAAGTCATAATTAATACTAGGGGCAGTTCAAACATATCCGCTGGATGGAAGCCGGCATCAGAACCACCAGCTTTCATTACGAAATAAGTAGCAAATAGCGTAGAGAAAAGCGCTACCTCAGCACCTAAGAAAATCCAAAAGCCAATGATATTTAAACGACCTTGATGATCTTGGTACTCCAAAGGTTTATTGACATCAGTTTGATGTGCTGACATTATGCTTCACCCCCCTTATCTGCTGCTTGATCTGCTTTGATTTTATTTTCAATTGCAGCAATTTCTTCAACTGATACATAATAACCATCATCCGATGTGAATGAACGGTAAATCATACAAGCGAAGATACCGATTAAACCAACAATTCCTAACCAATACCAGTAGAATACAAGTCCAGCTGCACCGATAAACATACAGAATGAAATCGCGATACCAAAATATGTATTACTTGGCATATGAATTGGTTTATAGTCTTTTTCAGTGTATTGACGCACTTTATTTTTCTCTTTTTGTGCATAGAAATCATCATGATCATTCCATTCAGGTTCAACCGCAAAGTTGTAGAATGGTGGCATCGCTGACGTTGTTGCCCATTCAAGCGTACGTCCTTGTCCCCAAGCATCTCCGCTAACTTCACGTTTTGAATAACGGAAGCTGTAGTAGATGTTGTAAGCCAAGATAAGGAAACCAATCGCCATTAATAATGCTCCTATAGAAGAAACAAAGTTCAATGTTGTCCAGCCATCAGCTGCACTGTATGTGTAAATACGACGAGGCATACCGTTTAATCCCAAGAAGTATTGAGGGAAGAAGCAGACATTAAACCCAATCATGAAGAACCAGAAGAACCAACGTCCAATACGTTCATTTAATTTATGCCCAAACATTAATGGGTACCAATAAATGAAACCAGCAAAACAAGCAAATACTGTCGCTGCTATTAGAACATAATGGAAATGCGAAACAAGGAAGTACGTATTATGATATTGATAATCCGCAGCTGCCATTGCAAGCATAACTCCTGTTACCCCACCAATAACAAAGTTAGGGATAAAGGCAATTGCCCATATCATTGGTGTTGTAAACGAAATTCGACCTTTGTACATCGTAAAGAGCCAGTTGAATATCTTAACCCCTGTTGGGATGGATATCAACATTGTTGTAATTGAGAAGAATGAGTTAACTGCCGCGCCATTACCCATAGTAAAGAAATGGTGAACCCATACTAAGAAACTTAAAAATGAAATCGCTAAGATTGAACCAACCATTGCGTTGTAACCAAACAAACGCTTTTTAGAGAAGGTTGCAATAATTTCTGAGAAGATACCAAATGCAGGAATCGCAACGATATACACCTCAGGGTGACCCCATACCCAGAATAAGTTAGCCCACATCATTGGCATACCACCCTGTGCAAGTGTGAAGAATGCTGAACCGAATAAACGGTCAAATGTAAGTAACGCTAAAGCAATTGTTAATACTGGGAAAGCTAGAATAATGATTAAACTTGTAATTAAAGTTGTCCAAGTAAACATTGGCATGTTTAATAATGTCATACCTTTTGTACGCATACGCATTATAGTAACAATAAAGTTAATACCTGTCATTAACGTACCCACACCAGATAACTGTATACCGAGTAAGTAGAAGTTGATACCATACCCTGCATTAAATGGTGTTGTGGCAAGTGTCGCATAGTTTGTCCAACCAGCATCTGGTGAACCACCGACAACAAATGAAATATTGAATAGCATTGCGCCTAAGAAGAACGCCCAGAAACTTAAGTTGTTTAATACTGGGAAAGCGACATCGCGCGCCCCAATTTGTAATGGCATTACAAGGTTCATTAAACCAAGTAAGAAAGGCATTGCCATAAAGATGATCATAATAACACCGTGTGTCGAGAATACCTCGTTATAATGCTGTGCATCTAAAAATTTCATACCTGGCAAAGCCAATTGGGTACGAATCATTAATGCATCAACGCCTCCACGGAATAACATGATAATTGCAGAAATCATATACATTACACCGATGCGTTTATGATCTACTGTTGAAATCCATTCACTGAACAACCATTTCCATTTTTTGAAGTATGTTAAGCCTGCTACTATCGCAATACTAGCAAAAACAATGGAAATTTGTGCTCCCAGTATAAGTGGGTCACCAGTAATGATGTACTCACTTAATACAGATAAAATGTCCGCCATTTGTTTTGAACCTCCTCTGAATTGTTAAAAATTATCTCGCTCTCAAACATCCTTTTTATTGCGATGTTTTAGCAGTTGTTGGTCCATGTTTCATCTTACCATCTTCTGTGTATCGAGCATTTGTAATTGTTTTACTACGTGCTGGTAGTAAAGGTTTGTCTGAAAGTTCTTGTTTTTGGTTCGGGTTGTGCGGATTCAATGGGATATAGTTATATCTCTTCCATGCATAGAAAACATATTCCGGATCCGTTACATGATTAGCAAAACCTAAATGTGTTCCACTAAAAGTTTGTACTTCTTCGTGACCAGGAATTAACATTTTATCGTATTTATCCTGAGTTAGTTTAGGCGCTTTTTGAGATTTTTTAATCCATGCATTAAAGTCAGCATCAGATTGAGCGACAACGTCAAACTTTTGACCTTCAAATCCACGGCCGTTAAAGTTAGCATTTCGTCCTTTATAAGTACCTTCATGATCGGCTTGTAAGAACAAGTCCATTTGCATGCCAGTCATCGCATATTTTTGACCACCTAATTGAGGTACCCAGAAAGATGTCATTGTGTCAGCCGCTACCAATTTAAACTCAACAGGACGGTTAACAGGAATGTTTACATAGTTAACTGTTTCAATATCGCTATCTTCATAGCTAAAGAACCATTTCCAGTCAGCTGATGTTGCATGAATAACAAGCGGCTTTTGATCTTTAGTTACACTAGGTGCCTTTTCTAAAGAATAAATTGCTTTAACGGTTGGAACTGTTAAGGCAATGACGATTAAGACCGGAATAACCGTCCAAATAACTTCTAATTTTAAACTTCCGTGCATATTCGGTTCGTAGTTTGATAAGTTCGTACGTTCGCGATACTTAACGAGCATAACGGCAAGTAAAATCATTATGACTACTACAATCACAAGCATGAAAATAATTGAGTACATGATTAGTCCACTTTGTGTTTTTGCAACAGGTCCTTTTGGATCCAAAACTGCTATGTTACTACATCCGCTTACTAATGCTGCAATACTTAATATACCTGTTAATAAGAGCAGTTTAAAACGCTTTGCCAATATAATCCCCCACTTTCTCATATTTTAGATAGAAACTTCTAATTCGCCCTATCTTTTATAAATGCTTTTATCTGAAATAAATTAACAAAAAGTTTTAATTTTAGACAAAAGACTACCAACACTAATATAACCCTAATAGGGTATTTTTTCAATCAATTTTTATCATCAATATCCTTGGCAAGTCTTTGTCATCAATGAATTTAATCGAAATTGTTTTTTTTCAAAAACAAAAAAATTGTAACGTTACGGTGCAGACACAATTTCGACCAATTTATAACAACCCTATTTCCTAACAATCATGTTCATATTTTAGACACAATTACAAAAAATAATAAAAGCCATTTCAACAATAGATGTCGAAACAGCTTTTATTTATTCATTACTTATTCTTCAGTTTTAGGTTCATCAGTGTTCGTTTCTTCAGTAACTGCTTCATCTACCACTGCTGTTTCAGTAACTTCACCTTCGACAGCAATAGCATCTTCAACTACTTCATCTTCTTCTTTTTCAGTCGGTGCAATCGTTGCAACTTTATCGTTATCATCTAAACGAATCAAGCGCACACCCATTGTTGATCGACTTGTTTCAGAAATCGAATCCACTGACATACGAATAAGGATACCTTCAACCGTCATAATCATCAAGTCTTCTTCGCCATGAACGGTAATCATGTTTGTAAGCGGACCATTTTTATCTGTAATGCTTACTGTTTTAACACCTTTACCACCACGTCCTTGGACAGAATATTGTGCAATCGGTGTTTGTTTACCGTAACCATTCTCAGTAACGATTAAAACTTTATCTTCTGGTTTAACAACTTCCATCCCGACAACGTAATCCTCTTCATTTAAGCGGATACCACGAACTCCGGCAGCTGTACGTCCCATAATTCGGACATCCTCTTCACTAAAGTGAATACTTTGACCTAAGTGTGTTGCCATAATAACATGGTTTGCACCATTGGTAATTTGCACACGAATCAATTCATCGTTTTCACGTAAATCGATGGCACGTAAGCCGCTTGTACGGATGTTTGCAAACTGTGTTAACTGTGTTCGTTTAACAACACCTTGCTTCGTTGCAAAGAAAATAAAGTGATCTTCTGGTACATCTTTAATCGAAATCATTGCACTGATTTCTTCATCTTTTTCAATGCCCAATAAGTTCACAACCGGTAAGCCTTTCGCTGTTCTACTAAACTCAGGAATTTCGTAACCTTTTGCTCGGTATACTTTACCTGTGTTTGTGAAGAATAGGATGGTATCATGAGTCGATGTTGCAAGTAATTGCTCTACAAAATCACCCTCATGAATTGCCATTCCTTGAACACCACGACCCCCACGATTTTGCGCACGATAAGTTGATGCTGGCAAACGTTTAATGTAGTTGTTCTTAGTAATCGTGATGACAATATCTTCTTGCTCAATTAAATCCTCATCTTCAACAGATAAAATATCTCCGACGGTGATTTCAGTACGGCGGATATCGTTAAAGCGTTCTTTAATCTCTAACAACTCTTCACGGATAACTTGTAAAAGATTTTCCTTGCTTGAAAGTGTGCCTTCTAACTCGGACATCAACGCAACTAGATTTTGGTATTCTTCTTCAATTTTATCGCGTTCTAATCCGGTTAAACGGCGTAAACGCATGTCTAGAATCGCTTGGGATTGTTTATCACTCAATTTGAATTGAGTCATCAAACCTTCTTTGGCAATCGTATCTGAAGATGATGCTCGAATTAATTTAATAATTGCATCGATATTATCTAAAGCAATACGTAATCCTTCAAGAATATGTGCACGTGCTTGTGCTCGACGTAAATCAAACTCTACACGACGTCTAACGATAACTTCTTGATGTTTTAAGTAGTGATATAACATTTCTTTTAGATTTAATACTTTTGGCTGGTTGTTGACCAACGCTAACATATTAATACCAAACGTTGTTTGTAAGGCCGTCATCTTGTAAAGGTTATTAAGGATGACACTCGCACTTGCATCGCGACGTACTTCAATTACAATACGCATACCTGTACGATCTGATTCATCGTTTAAATCACTGATACCGACAATACGTTTTTCACGCGCTAATTCAGCAATACGCTCAATTAAACGTGCTTTATTTACTTGATAAGGTAATTCCGTTACGATAATTGTCTCTTTACCATTTGGCTTAGTTTCAATTTCGACTTTAGAACGCATTGTAATGCTACCTTTACCAGTTTCATACGCACGACGAATACCACTTGCACCCATAATGTAACCTGCTGTTGGAAAATCAGGTCCTTTAACATGCTCCATTAATTCAGGGATAGTGATATCCCAGTTATGACTGAGTGCTAAAACGCCATCAATTACTTCACCCAATTGATGTGGCGGGATGTTTGTTGCCATACCTACAGCAATACCTGACGAACCGTTAACAAGCAAGTTTGGAAAACGTGCGGGTAAAATCGCAGGTTCTTTTTCACTGCCATCAAAGTTTTCAACATAATCAATCGTGTCTTTGTTAATGTCACGTAATAATTCATTAGAAATTTTAGATAAACGTGCTTCTGTATAACGCATTGCCGCTGCAGAATCACCATCGACAGAACCAAAGTTACCATGACCATCTACCAACATGTAACGATAACTAAAGTCTTGCGCCATACGTACCATTGTTTCATAAACAGCAGAGTCACCGTGTGGGTGATACTTACCGATTACTTCACCAACAATACGTGCAGACTTTTTATAAGCCTTGTCGCTTGTCATACCTAAGTCATTCATCGCATAAAGAATACGACGGTGAACCGGTTTCAAACCATCACGAACATCTGGTAAGGCACGTGCTACAATAACGCTCATTGCATAATCTAAAAAGGCTGTTTTCATTTGTTTACTTAAATTAACTTCTTCCACTCTTTGCTCTGGTGTATCCGACATGAATCAGAACCTCCTATTTCCCGGGTAATAGATGCTTAAATATCAAGGTTATCAACGTACTCTGCATTTTCTTCGATAAATTGACGACGAGGATCTACGCGATCTCCCATTAACATCTCAAATGTTTCATCTGCTTCAATTGCATCCGCTAACTTCACTTGCAACAAGACACGATGTTCAGGATCCATTGTTGTTTCCCATAGTTGCTCGGCATTCATCTCTCCTAAACCTTTATAGCGTTGTAAGCCATATTTAGTGTTTTCAGGGAGAGTTGCTAAGAACGTTTCTAATTCCTTATCACTGTATACATAATGTTCTTTACGACCATAAGCAATCTTATACAGCGGTGGTTGTGCGATATAAACATAACCAGCTTCGATGAGTGGGCGCATATAACGATAAAATAGCGTTAATAATAACGTTCTAATATGTGCACCATCTACATCAGCATCCGTCATAATAACCAATTTATGATAACGTGATTTTGCGACATCAAACTCGCCACCAAAACCAGTTCCCATTGCTGTAAATATTGTACGAATTTCTTCGTTGGCTAAGATGCGATCTAAACTTGCTTTCTCAACGTTAAGAATTTTCCCACGAATAGGTAGAATAGCTTGGAACATACGATCACGACCTTGTTTAGCAGAACCACCAGCCGAGTCACCCTCGACGATAAAAAGTTCACTCAAATCAGGTTTACGTGATGAACAATCCGCTAATTTACCTGGCAAGCTTGATATTTCTAAACCGCTCTTCTTACGAGCAACTTCACGCGCACGTTTTGCTGCGATTCTTGCACGAGAAGCGATAATTCCTTTTTCAACAATTTTGCGACCTACATCTGGATTTTCCATGAGGAATTTTTCAAATGCGGCTGAGAACAAACGATCTGTAATATTACGTGTTTCAGAGTTCCCCAGTTTTGTTTTAGTTTGTCCTTCAAACTGTGGATCAGGGTGTTTAATTGAAATAATTGCTGTCAATCCTTCACGGATATCGTCACCCGTTAAGTTTGGTTCAGCCTCTTTTAATAATTTTTGCTTACGTGAGTAGTCGTTAACAACACGTGTCAGTGCAATTTTAAAACCTGACTCATGTGTACCCCCTTCATACGTATGAATATTATTCGCGTACGACATAATATTGCTAGCAAATCCACCATTATATTGCATAGCTACTTCGACAGTTATACCGTCTTTTTCGCCTTCTGTATAAATGGGTTCTTCATGTAACAATTCTTTTTTCCCATTAAGGAACTCAACGTAAGATTTAATACCACCTTCATAGTAATATTTCTTCTTAGCCGGTTTTTCCTCACGTTTATCTTCAATAATCAGAGTTAAACCTTTATTTAAGAAAGCAAGTTCTCGTGTACGAACTGCTAATGTATCAAAGTCAAAGTCAGTTGTTTCAGTGAAAATTTCATCATCAGGATAAAAGTGGACTTTTGTTCCACGACCTTCAGTTTCACCAATGATTGACATGTCTTCCATTACTTTCCCACGTTCAAATGATTGGTAATACAACTGGCCATCTCGAGAAACAGTAACTTCTAATTTTGTTGACAAAGCATTAACAACAGAAGCCCCAACACCGTGTAAACCACCAGAAACTTTATATCCACCACCACCGAATTTACCTCCGGCATGTAAGACTGTAAAGATAACTTCTACTGCTGGTCGACCCGTCTTTTCTTGGATCCCAACAGGGATTCCACGACCATTATCGACAACTGTAATACTGTTATCTGGTTCAATTGTAATATGTATTTCATCACAATAACCTGCCAGTGCTTCATCAATTGCATTATCGACGATTTCCCAAACTAAATGGTGAAGTCCACGTGCACTTGTTGATCCAATATACATACCTGGACGTTTACGAACAGCTTCTAATCCTTCTAATACTTGAATCTGACTTGCATCGTAATCCCCACCATTATTATCGATATCATTTAGATGTTTATCTGTCATCGTTATCCACCTCATCCATTTTTTTAATGGTTCCTTCTTCTACATAAAAGCAAGTAGCATCCGCCAAAGTTTGGTGATGAATGCCTTCTACTCCTGTTGCTGTAACAAAAGTTTGTACCTTACCCTGTATTGCGTTTAGCAAATGTGTTTGACGATGCTCATCAAGTTCACTTAATACATCATCTAATAACAAAAGCGGGTATTCATTTGTTTCTTGAAAAATCAAATCTATTTCTGCTAATTTAACAGCTAATGCAGTTGTACGCTGTTGACCTTGAGAGCCAAAAACTTGGACATTACGCTCGTTTACAATAAAAGTTAAATCGTCGCGATGTGGTCCTATTAAAGATACACCACGGTCGATTTCACGTTGACGCTTGCTTTGCAAATCAGTGATTAACTGTGCACGCACTTCATCAAGTTCTTTATCTTTTGCGACCTCCTCAAGTAATTTTACTGAGGATTCATAATGTATCTCTAACGTTTCTTTTTGTCGTGAGATTTCCGAATGAATAGGGATTGCGTACTCCGATAGTTGCACTACAAAATCGCGACGTCTCAGTGTAATTTTAGCTGCTAATTCACTGTATTGTTCATCCAAGACATCAAGCATTGTTGTGTCTGTCGTTTTGCGTGTCTGTAATCTTTTGAGATAATGATTGCGTTGTTGTAATATTCGCTGGAATTGCGTTAAATCGTATAGATAGATTGGTAACATCTGACCGAGTTCCATATCGATAAAACGACGTCGAACGCTTGGTGAGCCTTTTACTAATGAAAGATCTTCTGGTGCAAACATAACAACGTTTAAATGACCGATATAATTGCTTAATCGCTTTTGCTCCAGATGATTCACTTTTGCTTTTTTCCCTTTATTAGTAACGATAAGACTCATTGGTACAGACTGTCCGCGCTTACGGACTCTACCTTCTATTTTAGCATACTCCGCTTGCCATTGTATTAAATCTTTATCTGTTGTCGTACGGTGAGATTTAGCCATTGCCAAAGTATAAATCGCTTCGAGCACATTGGTTTTCCCTTGCGCATTTTGCCCTAGAAATAAAGTGACATCTTGACCAAATTCCAGTTCGGCATGATCATAATTTCGAAAATGATCAATACTCATCGTTTCTAGAAACATAATTGCCCCTCTCAGTCAGCTTGAAAAATTTGGTATTCTCCGAAGCCAATAACCTCTATTTTATCATTAGGATAAAGCTTACGACCACGACGGTTGTCAGGTTCGCCATTCACATTGATTTCATGCTCGCTTAAAAACCATTTGGCCATACCACCTGAAGAAATGATGTCAGTAATTTTCAGCATTTGGCCTAGTGTAATATATTCTGTATTGATATTTACTTTTTCCAATTTATCTCACCTCGAGTTTAGTAATTCATACTTCTATTTTACTAGATTTCATAGGCGATTACAAATAAACGTCAAAAAAAACAGCAATATGCTGTTTTTATGACTGTATATAGAGATATACACGATAGTTTAAAAATTTGTTACAAGGAAAATAAGGGGCAAATTAACTTAATTTCACATTTCAGTACTTTTTACGTTCAATTTAGAAGGTACTGTAATTTATTACAGCAAGAACAATTGGAACAGCTTGCCATATCAAACTAATTGTACCGATTATTTTAGCTATTCTATAATATTCAACTCTTTTCTTAGTACAAAGCAAAAGAATGCCAAATACAATACCGATAATGGGTAATAAAAATGCTAGTACCGAAAAAATAATCAGCTTTATTAATTCTGAAGAACGATATGAATTCAATTCAGTTTTCATGGATTTAACCACGTTATTTTCATCTTTAAGTAAATCATCTAAAGAAATATTATAGAGCTGACTAAGAGTTACTAAGGTCGTTAGGTCTGGATAATTTTTATTGTTTTCCCAATTGGAAACAGATTGTCTTGTGACGTTTAATTTTTGAGAGACTTCCTCTTGTGTAATGTCATTTTGTTCCCGTAACATTTTTAACTTCTCACCAAAGTTATTCATAGTCACACTCCTTTATCTGTTAATATCGTCTGCTATTTCAAACTACATAGCAAGAAAGAATTGTTTGCTACCGGTTTGCTTACGCCTTTTAAAGCGAAAAATTTGTATTTCCGAGGAAATATCTATTAAAAATACTAATTTTATTTTATAACTTTTAAAAGGTTATTACCTTTTATCTCTGCAGTGCAACACCAATGCCATTATGTAAAGTAGTATTGCTACTATTTGGTGCGTTACTTTTTATTTAATACATGTATATTTAAATTATAAAATAAACAAAGATGGGATTGATACTAAATGCGTCGTTTATTAATTATACTATGCTCTGTAATAATCGTTATCGGGGTAGCAACTATTATTTTTCAGACTGTCAATAAAGACGAAGCTAAGAAAGATGCTAATGAAATTACCATCAAAACAGTTAAAGACAGCTCGTTTGAATTTTTATTCGATGATCTTACCACTTATAAATTAAGTAAACCATTAGATCTTGAAGTTTATACTATTAGCTATCAAAATGGTGTTAAACAAGAAGCAGATACTCATACCTTTTCAGGTGTAACAGACAGTCTCTTTATAGGGACTCTTTCTGAAGAGAACAAAGAATATTTTAGATATGGTATTAGCGCTAAAGAATACATCTCTTTAAGCGATATCACCTTAGCTAACCAAGTCTATAAAAATAAAAGCAGTATTTTTGCAGGGAAAGAAACATTAAAAAAAGGTGAAAACTTATTAGGAACAATTGCATTTTCCAATAAAATACACAATACATTCACTTTTGATGAAAACAATATTGATTCTGAAGTAAAAAAATATGAACGCGTATTTCTTATTTACCTAAAAATAAAGTGATTTTTAAATTTGGGGGAAATAACATTTTTTAGTCAAATTAACTAGTAAAAAATGAAGTTGTCTTTGTTATAATAAAGATAACTTCATTTTTTATTTTAAGGAGCGATATTATGCTGGCTAATCGACTGAAAAAAGCGCGTAAACGAAAAAAAATAACACAACAAGAAGTTGCTGATGCACTCAATTTTTCACGACAGTCTCTTTCGAAATGGGAAAATGGCACAGGTACTCCGAACATTGAAACTTTAAAAAAATTAAGTGCTTTTTATGAACTATCCATTGCTGATTTAACAAAAGAAGAACAAACAGAAAATAAAGTAACAATTTCTAAAAACGCTGATGAAAGTTGGTTATTAGCCATTATCATGATAATATCTATCCCAATCGCACCATTTGGTTTATTAACATTGCCTATGGTCTTTAGTCGTAATACAAAGAATAATGTTTTTTATAAGTGGATTAACGTGTTCGTTATGCTTGTTTTATCCTTTAATTTATATGTTTTTTATAGTCATCTAAAACGCTTTTTTATTACTGAAACTGCAAGTTCTTTATTAGAGACAGTTTGTTAACTCATTTAGAGATAGCAAAGTAAATAGTAAATTCTTAACACTGCTGTAAAAATGAGGCCATACAGCGCTCAGAGACTTCTAAATTCTTATTTTAATCACATTAGAGCTTAGGTCCTTACTTTTACTTTAAATCGCGTATAACGCTTTTAGAACACAAAAAAAGTTACCCACATGTGGATAACTTTTTTTGTCGTTTATTAGATTGTTTAGAATGTACGAACCGGTGTAATCAGCTGTAAAATATCGTTGCCCTCTTCATGATCAACTGGACGGATCACAAATTGATGCATTGAACCAGAGAACTCGATTTTAACATCTTGATTTTCAAACACGCGTAACGCATCAATCATATATTTACCGTTAAATGAGATTAAAATTGATTCACCTTCAAAACTAACAGGAATTAAATCTTCACTAACATTACCTACTTCTGGTGAGTTTGATGAAATTTCAATTTCTTTATTATCCGTTGAAACTAATTTAATAACATTATTACGATTATCACGTGCTAATAATGAGGCACGATCAATTGCTTGTAATAAACTTTTAGCTGCAATCGCAACTGTTGTTGTATTTGATGTTGGAATAAGACGTGTTGTATCAGGATAATTCCCTTCTAAAAGACGAGAATAGAATAAAACATCTGTTACTTTGAAAAGGATTTGATTGTTATTAACAACTACTTCTACTTTTTCAGTAGTATCATCTAAAATTTTATTCAATTCAGTTAAGCTTTTACCAGGGATAACGATATTGAACTTCGCTTCTTCAGGTAAATCAACATTAATTTTACGTAATGCTAAACGATGTGAGTCAGTTGCAACAGATAATAATGTTCCTTCTTTTAAAATCCAGTTAACACCTGTTAATACTGGTCGTACTTCAACAGTACTTACAGCAAAGGCTGTTTGACGAATTAAATTTTTCAACATATCTGCTGGAATTTTTAATGTCGGTGCATTTCCAATTTCAGGTAATTGTGGATAATCGTTTGCATCTAAACCGTTTAATGTAAAAGAAGCTGTTCCAGAAGTAATCAATGTTTGGAAACCTTCTGTTACTTCAATGGAAACTTCATCGTTAGGTAAACGTTTAACAATGTCTGTCACGTAACGTGACGGCAAAACGATGCTACCGTACTTTTCAACAGTGATCAATTGTTCATCGTCTTTTTCTAAAGGAATAAAAGCTTCAATCGAAATATCAGAATCACTACCTGTTAAAATAGCACCTTCATCATTAATCGTTAGTTTGATACCTGTTAATATTGGAATTGCTGTTCTTGATGAAATTGCTCGTGTTACCTCGTTAAGGGCTTGAATTAAATAATCACGTTTAATTGTAATTTTCATGGAAGAATCTCCTTTTATATATTAATAATTAAGTTAGTAGTAGTAGTAGGGCCTGTGGATATGTGGATAAGTCCTTTAGTACTTAGAGCGTCAAAAGTTAGAGCCTTTAATAACCTGTGGATGGACGTGCATGAAAATCATGAGTTATACACAGGGAGAAAAGCATGCTTATACCTTTAAAGTCTTACTAATTGACTCTAATTCGCGTCTTAGTTTTTCATCAGTTTTAAGTTTAGTTGAAATTTTTTCATGGGCATGAATGACAGTTGTATGATCTCGCCCACCAAATTCTTCACCAATTTTTGGCAATGATGAATCAGTTAGTTCCCTTGAAAGATACATTGCTATTTGTCGAGGGAATACAATAGACTGCGTTCTTTTTTTTGCTTTAAAATCTTCAAGTTTTACATGATAAAACTCGCCTACCTCTTTTTGAATCGAAGCAATAGTAATAATTTTTGGAGCAGCATTTGGGATAATGTCTTTTAATGCTTCTGCTGCAAGGCTAGCATCAATCGTTTTATTAACAAGTGATGAGTAAGCCACAACGCGAATTAAAGCACCTTCAAGCTCACGAATATTGGTATCGATTTGATTTGCAATGTAAAGCATCACTTCATTAGGAATATCTAAGCTATCAGTATCCGCTTTTTTACGTAATATTGCAATTCGCGTTTCTAAATCTGGCGGGGTAATATCTGTGATAAGCCCCCACTCAAAACGAGAACGTAAACGATCTTCTAAAGTTGGAATTTCTTTAGGTGGACGATCACTAGAGATGATAATCTGTTTTTGCTCTTCATATAAAGCGTTAAACGTATGGAAAAATTCTTCCTGAGTTTGTTCTTTACCTGCAATAAATTGAATATCATCAATCAATAAAATATCAACATTCCGGTATTTATTACGAAATTCTTCTGCGCGGTTATCACGTATAGAGTTAATAAACTCATTTGTGAATTTTTCAGATGATAAATAAAGCACTCGTGAATTGGGATTATGCTCTAGCACATAATGACCAATAGCGTGCATTAAATGGGTTTTACCTAAGCCAACACCACCATAAAGAAACAATGGATTATAAGCTTTACCTGGTGCTTCCGCTACAGCCAATGAAGCTGCATGAGCAAAACGATTACCGCTACCAATAACAAAAGAATCAAAATCGTATTTAGGATTAAGATTGAGTTCACCGTGTTGTTTATAATCTGCACGGGACTCTGTTACCGCTTTTGTATTGTCTGAAGCAGAGGCATCATTTTCTTCGCCTTCCACAATGACACGAATGCTAAAGCGTTGGCCAGTGACACCTTCAATAATTTCAGAAATAATATCCACATAATTTGCTCTTAAGCGTTCTTGCATGAATTTTTCTGGAGTAGATATAGTAAATGTATTCCCTTCAATACTAATGGGTTTGGATGGTTTAATCCAAGTTTCATAACTTGGTCCACTTAAATAGTGTTGCATCTTACTCGATGCCTCAAACCAAATTTGAGTTATGTCTGGCATAAATTATTTTCCCCCTGCAAAGTTGTAGCCTATATAAATAAAGCTTAAGACGTTATAGAAAAATGTTGCATGATCTGTACACATTATCCACAGCTGTGGACAAAAAAAGTGAACAACGCTGAATAATGTTATCCACAAGTTATGCACAGAATGTGGACAACTATTTTTATCCACAGCCTTATTTAGCTTTTATATCTTTCTTAGTTTATCAGAAAACGTCTTTGCTATCAAGTGCAGTAAATGATTGTTCACAAACATATACACCTGTTGATAACTGTTATCCACAACGGTGGGCTATGGGGATAAGCTGTCCATAAGCATGCATAAAATAAAAAGTAAAAAAAGTTATTAAATACCTTTGTGGATAATTAAGGACTAATATGTGCACAAATAAAAAGAGGACGGAAACAAAAATAACTGTGGATAACTTAATTAAGGAGGAAATACGTTTAAGTTAAAAAGAAACAAAGATTTTTTAATGAAAAATTCAAGTTGAAAATAAAGAGGCAGATAAAAATTAAAAATCTTGAAAATTTTTACAACAGAAAGAAGTAGTATTATATAGAAGAAAATCTGTATTTTATCAATTTAATAAATTATTTTCACTAAAGGTTTATTCGAATTCGATTGACAACAATGCCACTTATCTACTATAATTACCTAGTATGTCATTTTAATCAGTATTATGACACTTTTGGAATTTAGATTTTGAGGAGGTGTTGGATATGAAACAAACTTACCAACCAAAAAAACGTAAACATTCTAAAGTTCACGGTTTCCGTGCACGTATGAGTTCAAAAAACGGTCGTCGTGTATTAGCTGCTCGTCGTCGTAAAGGACGTAAAGTCTTATCAGCATAATAAGACCCACTGAGTTGTCTCAGTGGTTTTTTTTTGAATTAATTTAGCAAAGTAGCGTTTGTTTACAGTAATATTTGTCAAAGATAATACAACGCAGATATAAAATAATATTCAAATGAGGCTATATCTGTTTTTTTTTAAGAGAAATTCAGCTATAATAGACCTAGTTTGACATATTTATGAGTGCACAACTTTTTAGTAAACAGGTGGTGTTGATAAGAATTAATGAAAAAAGCAAATCGTATTAAACGTAATGAAGATTTTCAAACAATTTTCAAACATGGACATTCGACTGCCAACCGCCAATTTGTTATTTATAGCTATCCGAAAAAAGATCAAGCTCATTTTAGAGTTGGGTTATCAGTTAGCAAAAAATTAGGCGACGCGCATCTACGAAATTACATTAAACGCTGCTTGCGTCATGTAATGATGGAATTTGATGCAAACCAGTTGATTAAACATGATGTTGATATTGTTATTATCGCCAGAAATCCGGCGGCCACTATGACTTACCATGAGATGAAATCGAGTCTCGAACATGTATTGAAATTAGCAAAGGTGTACCAACACCGTTCTAAATAATATATCTATAAAATAGATAGGTTTTGGATAAGGGGGATTTATTGAGTGAAAGCAAATAAAAAATGGCTATTACTATTAATGGTCGCTTCATTAGTACTTGTTTTATCAGCGTGTTCGCCAACAGCAGGAGCAGCGTCAAATCCAATAGATGCAAATACAACAGGATTTTGGAGTCACTATATTGTATTTCCAATTAGTTGGTTAATCTTGAAGCTATCTGCCTTAGCAGGTAATAGCTATGGTATGGGTATTATTTTGATTACGATTGTTATCCGTTTATTGATTTTACCGTTGATGGTAAAACAATTACGTAGCCAACGTAACATGATGAAATTACAACCAAAAATTAAAGAAATCCAAGCTAAATACAAATCTAAAGATCGTGATACACAGATGTTACTACAACAAGAGACAATGGCATTATATAAAGAAAATAATGTTAATCCGTTAGCCGGTTGTTTACCATTACTTATTCAAATGCCTGTATTATTTGGTCTTTATGCTGCGATTAGACGTACTGAAGTATTAGAAACAGGAACATTCTTATGGTTCAATTTAGGCCAAGCAGATCATATGCATATTTTACCAATTTTAGCTGCTATTACAACATTCCTCTCTACTAAGTTGAGCATGATGTCTCAACCGAAACAAGAAGGTATGATGGCTTCGCAAATGAGTATGATGTTATATGTTATGCCAGCATTTATTTTATTCGCTGGTTGGTCATTACCATCTGCACTTGCTTTGTACTGGGTAATAGGTAATATCTTTATGGTATTCCAAACGTTGTTAATCAATAATCCGTTTAAAATCCGTCGTGAAATGGCTGAAGCACAAGCTGCATTAGATGCTGAAAAACGTCGTGAAGAACAATTGACATTGAAAGAACAACCAAGTACTAAAAAGAAATCAAAATCAAAAAAGAAAAAATAATTAATTAATGAAAAACGTTAGAGCCAAAAGGTTCTAACGTTTTTTTATTCTTTAAAAACCATTAGTAGCCTTAAAGTAGCTTGGATTTTAGGCCTGACATTCAATTTTGGACGCAGACCACTTGTTATTCACATGTGGATAAGTTAAAATAGAATGGAAACTATAATTGAATATATCTACAGGTGAAAGATGTGGATAAGTCAAAGACAACTAATGTTTAACGGGTATACGCTCTGTTATAACGTTTGTTCTTTTTGCTTATGATCTTTTAAACCTGTGTTGTTGAGCTAAAACTACATTGGGTATTTTTGGCTTTTTATTTTGTGCAAAAAAAGAAAGGGGCGACAAAAAATGTTAGAATTTGATACGATTGCAGCGATTTCAACACCACCGGGTGAGGGGGCAATTTCAATTATTCGAGTGAGTGGCGATGATGCGGTTGCGATTGTAAATAAGGCTTATCAAGCTGGGAAAAAATCATTAGAAATGGTTGATTCACATACGATTCATTATGGTCATATTGTAAATCCTCAAACAAATGAAATGATTGATGAGGTAATGGTGACTGTTTTGCGAGCACCAAAAACATTTACACGTGAAGATTGCGTAGAAATTAACACACATGGTGGTATTGTAGCTGTTAACCGTGTTTTACAATTGATATTACAGTTGGGTGCACGCCTAGCTGAGCCTGGTGAATTTACGAAACGAGCGTTTCTCAATGGACGAATTGATTTATCTCAGGCGGAAGCAGTTATGGATTTAATTCGAGCTAAAACTGATCGAGCAATGGGTTTGGCATTGAAACAAATGGATGGAAACTTAAGCCGCTTGATCCGCAGTTTACGTCGTGAAATTTTAGACGTATTGGCACAAGTTGAAGTGAATATTGATTACCCAGAATATGATGATGTTGAAGAGATGACGCAACGTATGTTGTTGGAAAAAGCGACAGAGGTAAAAGGCTACGTATTGCAGTTACTTGAGACAGCGCAACAAGGTAAAATTTTACGTGATGGTTTATCAACAGCTATCATCGGTCGCCCAAATGTAGGGAAATCATCATTGCTAAACCAATTGATTCAAGAAGATAAAGCGATTGTGACGAACATCGCAGGTACGACGCGTGATATTGTGGAAGAATACGTCAATGTTAAAGGTGTACCGCTTAAATTAGTTGATACAGCTGGTATTCGTGAAACAGAGGATATCGTTGAGAAAATCGGTGTTGAACGTTCGCGCCAAGCACTGTCGGACGCAAGCTTTATATTGCTTGTTATCAACCAAGCAGAACCGTTAAGTATTGAAGATGAGGCATTATTTGAAGCAGCATCACATCAACCGTTCGTTGTTATTCTTAATAAAACAGATTTACCTACTGTGGTTGATGAAGCGCGTATTACTGAATTGGCACAAGGCAATCCAGTCGTTAAAATATCATTAGAGACACAAGAAGGCATCGATCAACTAGAGCAAGCAATTGCAGATTTCTTTTTCTCAGGCGCTGTTGTAAGTGAAGATGCTACTTATGTTTCCAATACACGTCATGTTGCTTTACTGAACAAAACAGTGGCTGCTTTTGACGAGGTGTTAAATGGTTTAGCGAATGATATGCCGGTCGATTTAGTACAAATGGATATGACACAAGCTTGGACGTTGCTTGGTGAAATTACTGGGGATGCCGTTCAAGATGAATTATTAGATCAATTATTCTCACAATTTTGTTTAGGGAAGTAAGGAAGGGATGTAAAAAAATGCAAACTTATGAAGCTGGAAATTATGATGTCATTGTTGTTGGTTCAGGACACGCAGGTGTTGAAGCGGGATTAGCTGCAGCGCGTATGGGCTGTAAAACATTGATGGTTACAATCAATCTCGATATGATTGGTTTTATGCCGTGTAACCCCTCAATCGGAGGGCCTGCTAAAGGTGTGGTTGTCCGTGAAATTGATGCCTTAGGTGGCGAAATGGGTCGTAATATCGATAAAACATATATTCAAATGCGTATGCTAAATACTGGGAAAGGTCCTGCAGTTCGTGCCTTACGTGCACAAGCTGACAAATGGGACTACCAATATGAAATGAAGCACACAATTGAAAAAGAAGATAATATTACATTGCGCCAAGGTTTAGTAGATGAATTGATTATCGAAGATGATGTTGTAACAGGTGTCATTACACAAACAGGTGGTATTTACCGTGGAAAAACAGTCATTATTACAACGGGAACATACTCACGTGGTGAAATCATTATTGGCGATATTAAATATTCAAGTGGTCCAAATAACCAACAACCGTCAGTGGCTCTTTCTAAACAATTAGAGACACTTGGATTTGACTTGTTACGCTTGAAAACAGGGACACCACCACGTGTGAAATCGACATCAATCGATTATTCACAAACAGAGATACAACCAGGTGATGAAGATCATCGCGGCTTTAGTTACGAAACAACTAAATTTATCACCGATCAAATCCCTTGCTGGTTAACTTATACAACTGAAGAAACACATGAAATTATTAAAGCGAACCTTCATCGTGCGCCAATGTTCACGGGTATTATTGAAGGAAGTGGGCCGCGTTACTGTCCATCAATCGAAGATAAAATTGTACGCTTTTCAGATAAACCGCGCCATCAAATATTCTTGGAACCAGAAGGTCGTCATACAGAAGAAGTATATGTTCAAGGACTATCTACAAGTATGCCTGAAGATGTGCAACATAAAATGCTTAATTCTATTCCAGGACTTGAAAATGCGTCAATGATGCGTGCAGGTTATGCAATTGAATACGATGCAGTGGCACCGACGCAATTGTGGCCAACACTAGAAACGAAACGGATTAAAAACCTGTATACAGCGGGTCAAATCAATGGTACAAGTGGTTATGAAGAAGCGGCTGGTCAAGGTATTATCGCAGGTATTAATGCTGCATTAGCAGTTCAAAATAAAGAACCGTTTATTATGAAACGTAGCGAGGGTTATATCGGTGTTATGATTGATGATCTTGTAACAAAAGGGACGAAAGAACCTTATCGTTTGTTAACATCGCGCGCGGAATACCGACTTTTATTACGTCACGATAATGCTGATTTACGTTTAACTGAAAAAGGCCATGATATTGGCTTGATTACAGAAGAACGTTACCAAGCCTTTTTAAATAAAAAAGCACAGATTGCTGAGGAGTCAGATCGACTCAAATCAATTCGTGTAAAACCAACTGCAGAAGTACAAGCCTGGATGACTAAAATCGGGGGTTCATTACTAAAAGATGGTATTTTAGCTTGGGATCTTTTACGTCGCCCTGAAGTAACCTATGCAGACTTAATAGAAGTTATAGCAGCAAGTGATAATATCACTGAAGAAGTTGCCGAACAAGTAGAAATCCAAGTGAAATATGAGGGGTATATCAAAAAATCATTAGAACGTGTCGATAAACTTAAACGCATGGAACAAAAAACAATTCCTGTGGATTTAGATTATGATTATATTAGTGGTTTAGCAACAGAAGCACGCGAAAATCTTAAAGAAGTACAACCGTTAACGCTTGCTCAAGCAAGTCGTATTTCAGGTGTGAACCCTGCAGATGTATCAATTTTGATGGTGTATTTGGAGCAAGGTAAACTAGTAAGAGTTGGAGGCGAAGAATAAAGTGAACCCAGAACAATTCCGTGAAGCTTTGTTGGAAAAAGGCATCGCATTATCAGATGAGCAAATGAAACAATATCAAGTATATGCGGAGGTATTAGTGGAGTGGAATGAAAAAATGAATCTCACAGCTATTACTGATCCAGAGGAAATTTATCTTAAACACTTTTATGATTCAATTACCTTAGCCTTTTATTATGATATGGATCAATCTGTTAGCTTATGCGATGTAGGAGCTGGAGCTGGTTTCCCTAGCCTTCCAATTAAAATTGCTTTCCCGCAACTAAAAGTAACAATTGTTGATTCATTAAATAAACGTATTACGTTCCTTAACCATCTTGCAAGTGAATTAGGATTAAAGGATGTTTATTTTGTGCATGATCGCGCGGAAACATTTGGTCAAAATAAACAATATCGTGAGCAATTTGATATTGTAACCGCCCGAGCTGTGGCTAGAATGAGTGTTTTAGCTGAATTGTGTTTACCACTTGTTAAATTGCGCGGACATTTTGTTGCGCTTAAAGCGGCTCACACAGCAGCAGAGATGGTTGATGCTAAAAAGGGTATAAAGGTATTAGGTGGAGAGTTATTGAGTGATGAGGCCTTCATGCTGCCCGTTGAAGAGGCTGAGCGTCATGTTGTTACCATCGCTAAAAAACGTAAAACGCCTAAACAATACCCACGCAAACCTGGAACACCAAATAAAATGCCAATTGTATAGTGACTAAAAGCCAAGAACTCATCGGTTCTTGGCTTTTGTTATGCAATTAACTTTGGTATGATAGACACTAGAATGAAAGATGAGTAAAAAAAGAGACTGCACGTTTAAGTTGAGAGATTGTATTTTAGAGATTGTTTGCTAAAATATAATAATAGCGCATAACAATTCGTCCGTTAGCATTCGTTGAAGGGCAGATTAATTATAGATAGAGGGAAGGAGTCGAAGACCATTGGGTTTATTTGGCTTTGGAAAGAAACAAGCACGTCAACAAGAAGAAAAAATAATTGAAAAATTTGTTGAAGAATCACATAATCAGACGGTTGAAGAGCTCCCTATTACAAAAATTATAGCAAATCGTTTTCAACCTCGCGCTGTCTTTGATGAAGAAAAAATTGCTGAATTGTCACAGACTATTGCTGAACATGGGCTGATTCAACCTATTATTGTGCGAGAGTACAAAGAAGATGGTTACGAAATCATTGCAGGTGAACGTCGTTTCCGTGCGATGAATTTATTGAAGTGGGAAAAGGTTCCTGCAATTGTTAATCAATTATCAGACAAAGAGGTTGCCTCAATTGCCTTGATTGAAAACTTGCAGCGAGAAGAATTGACTGCGATTGAAGAAGCACATGCCTATAAGCGTTTAATTGCCTTACACCAAATTACACAAGGTGAGTTGGCTAAGCAATTAGGAAAAAGTCAATCAACTGTAGCAAATAAATTACGCTTGCTAAAGTTAGGTGAAGCGGTGCAAACAGCAGCTTTGAATAAACAAATTACAGAGCGCCATGCCCGTGCTTTAATCGCATTAGATGAGGCACAACAAGCAGAATTATTAAAAGAAATTATCGAACACGAACTCACTGTAAAGGCAACCGAAAATCGTGTGCAAAAACTGTTGGATAAGGTGAATGCGCCTAAAAAACGTCAAATTAAGAGTCGTGATTTTAGAATTGCTGTTAATACAATCAAAGAATCATTGGATTTGGTAAATAAAACCGGTATTCCAGTTGAAACGATTGAAAATGAAACAGAAGAATACATTGAAATTTCTATTAAAATCTCTAAAAATAAATAATTTATTTATTAATAAGATACAGGCGTAGGCACTTTCGGAAGTGCCTGCGCTTATTTCAACAGAAAAGGTAGTGAAAATATGAAAAGAGCTGCAGTATATTGTGGAGCCGCAGAGGGTATTAACCCTATATATAAAGAACAAACAATTGCTTTGGGAGAATGGTTACTTGCTAACAACTATGAGTTGGTTTATGGTGGCGGTAAAGTAGGACTGATGGGTATAATTGCTGATACGATTTTAAAAGGTCGCGGTAATGTCACGGGTATTATGCCTAAATTTTTAAAAGATCGTGAGATAGCACATGAAAATTTAACGACTTTAGAGGTGGTAGAAACAATGCCGGAGCGCAAAACTCGCATGATTGATCTGGCTGATGTTTTTATTGCCCTTCCAGGAGGGCCAGGCACATTGGAAGAAATTTCAGAAGTAATCTCGTTAGGGCGTGTCGCTCAACACCAAAATCCATGTGTTTTATATAATGTAGCTGGTTATTACGATGGATTGGCAAGTTTTTTTGATACGATGGTTGCTTCGGGATTTTTATCACAAACTGATCGAGATAATATTTGCATCTCAGATTCACTCAGTAAAATTAAAACATTCATTGAAAATTATCAAGCGCCTCAAGCACGCGAATATCGCTAATTTATCAGGTATAAGGGTACTGTGCAACTAGTAGTTGCGTTTAAGCAACCATGAGCTTCTTTTAATAAATATAATTATTAAGTATAGTTAATACTATAATAATAAGGAGTTGATTAACCATGCATCTTGGGGAACGATTGAAGTTATTGCGTGAAAAAGAAGGCTATTCACAAGAAGAATTGGCGACCATCTTAAACTTGAAGCGACAGTCTATTTCAAAATGGGAAGTTGGTGGCGGGTACCCTGATATCGAAAATTTGATTAAGTTGAGCGAACTTTATGAAGTAAGTTTGGATGAATTAATTAAAGGTGACCGCGATTTTCAAAAAAATATCACGGTAAATGAAGCGAAGCCAAATGATTTTATAGCGTTATTCAAACAATTTTGGTGGTTGATTTTCCCTATTTATGGAATGATTATGGGATTGTTGGGTGCGTTGAAATAAAGAGCGTTATTATTAATTAATAGCTAATAAGAGCGGGGTGTTATCGTTATTTTTTAACGAACAATCCGTTCTTATTTTTCTATTGTTAAACATGTTAGTTAATATCTAAATACGGAATTTGGTAGTT
>NZ_JAFYUW010000101.1:0-8022 GCF_017549435.1 Brochothrix sp. | reverse complement strand
TCTGTATTGCATCATCATTATATTCAGTTGTTTGTTTTACCAATGCTTAACAGCGCCTTTCTATCATGTGATGTTTGCTTTCACAAACGTGCGTTCGTTATTAAAAATAGCAAAAATAAGACTCGCTTGTCAAATAAAGCCATTGACGGACGGGTATAACTCCCCCAATAATTAAGGCAAATTCAGCAATTAAATCACAGCTTTACTTTAGAATCGATAATTTAAGTGTAACCGATTGACGCAAAAAAATCATCGACATCTTTTAAAATTTTATAATATTTACTAAAATTCACCATTAATTATGACACTATAATCGTTTAATCGTCGTACTCTATACCTGTAAAAATGCCCTACCTTATCATTTTCACTACTTATCAACAGTTATGATGATAAAAGCAACAGTGTTTCTTTGTCGCTTTACGTGATTGTTTCCTGTGACAAAACAGTCTATTGGTCCCGTCCCCTATTCTAGCACACTTGGTGAAAATAAACGTTTCTTTTATGACAGAGATACTCTATAATTACCTTGTTAAGTATTTTTAAAGAGAAGAGGAATTCGTATGCTATTTATTGCACAAGTTATTGGATTAATGCTTGTTGCCTATCTAATTGGATCGTTTACTGCCGGACTATGGATTGGAAAATGGTTCTTTAAAAAAGATATCAGAGAATATGGTAGTCATAACTTAGGTGCTACTAACTCATTTAGAATACTAGGTGTTAAAGCGGGTATTGTCGTAATGATAATCGATGTTTTAAAAGGTACCTTGGCAACTTTGCTTCCTGTATGGCTTCATGTCCCAATCAATCCCTTACTCATCGGTGTTTTCGCGGTTATCGGGCATATTTACCCAGCCTACGCAAAACTTCGTGGCGGCAAGGCTGTCGCAACTTCTGCAGGGATTCTGCTTGGGTATAGTCCAAGTGTCTTCTTAGTACTCATGGCTGTGTTTGTAATCGTTCTAGTTATTTCACGTTACGTGTCACTTAGCTCAATGATTGCCGTTGTTGTTGGTTTAATCGCTAGCATCTTCTTAAAGGACTACGTGTTAATTATCGTTATGGCGATTCTGACAATCTTTATTCTTTACCGTCACCGCGCCAACATCTCACGTATTAAGAATGGTACCGAATCTAAAATTAAATTTAAATCTAGTAAAAAAACTTCTTAATTTTTTAAAGCGTTGGTAATTGACATATTATCAGTGCTTTTTTTATACAAAAAAACACCTGCCCTAAAGCGGTGTTTGTTCGTATTAGCTCAGATCAACTACGTTTATTAAAAAACTAGTAAACTGTGACTTCATAAGCGGTTTTATAAATTTGTTGCGGCGCTAATTGATGGGATGCAAATTTTTCAGTCCACTCTTGCGTCGTATCCACCGTATCTGCAATGCCTTGCCACGGCTCAATACATACAAATGGTGCAGCATCAGTTGGAGACCAGACACCGACAAATGCCATTTCAGCAGTGTTCACGCACACGCCATGACGACCGAGTTGATCCTCTAATTTAATCGTTTTTAAGTCGTCAAAAATCAATGCATCTTTTTCAAATAAACTTTTATCTAAAGTAATAAATTGTTGAGGTGTTTCTGTTAATTTATGACGTTCTGACGCTTCTAAGTACGGGCCTTTTAACCCTAATAATTCTCCTGTATACGGCGCATCGAAAGCCAAGCGATAATCAGCCAACTTTTCACCCGCTTCTAATGGAATATTAAAGGCTGGATGCCCTCCAATTGAAAAATACAAATCAGTATCCGCAGGGTTTTCAACCGTCCATTCAACTTTTAAAGTTGCCCCATCCAAGTAATAACCCACGTGTAATTTAAAACGGAACGGGTAGTTCTTTAACGTTTTTTCAGACTCTGTTAATTCAAATAATAAATGAGTTGGTGAGGATGTCAACAATGTAAACTCACTGTCTCGTGCAAAGCCATGTTGTGGTTGCTCATAACGTTCGCCTTCAAAATAAAAACAGTCTTCTTTTAAGCGACCTACATTAGGAAACAATACTGGTGAGTGTCGTCCCCAATAAGCAGGGTCTGCTTGCCATAAATATTCTATTCCCGTTTCTTTTAGAACAAAGGATTGCAATTCTGCACCTAGCGTTGCCACTTTAATGCTCGCTTTATCGTTTATAAGTGTGTGTGTCGTCATCTTTGTCTCTCCTTCGGATAAAGTGATGTCAAATCTTTCAAATGTTGCCTCTAAGCCTTCAGCACGTAATATATGGTATTGATTATCTCCAAATAAATCAAAATGAGGGAAATCTTCGTGTTTCAAATCCATCCATTCAGGCTGTAAACCATATTGACGGCCCCATTCAATTAATTTCTCGCGGTCGGCACAGCCAACTTTTGTAAAACTCTTAACACCTGGGAAACGTTTATCTTGCCACCAATGTGTTAAAAAGGCTATTTCTCCTTGCGAGACACGTTTTTTCCAATCATTTAACTCTGAACGCTTAATTCCAAAAGCCATTTACTCAACTTCCTTTTTATAAACTTTATCCCACTCCGGAAAATGACGTCTAAATGATGCAGGTTCGAATTTTTCTTTTGTAACAATTGCATGTTGCGTTGTTGCTAACAAGGAAAGTTCTCCTGTTTCTTTCACTCTCACTTCATAGCCATAAGTGGTGCGTAAGCCATCGTATGTTTCAATCCAAGTTTTAACAATAGCTGACTGCCCATAACGTAACGGAGCTTTATATTGCAAATGCACATCTAAAACCGGTGCTAAAAAACCTTGTTCTTCCATTTGTACATAATCAAACCCCAATTGTGAAATTAAATTAGTTCGACCAATTTCACACCAAACAAGATAATTTGTATGATAAACAACGGCCATTTGATCTGTTTCACTATAACGCACTCTAATTTCTGTTTCATTAATTGTCTTCATCGTCAACTTCCTTCCTAACATTCTTTTCAAACCAAAAAGGAACAATCTATTAGATCGTTCCTTTGCGGTAGTCAAAATCTCACCAAGCGGCATGATCCAAAGTATTATTAAATTAAGATATTACTGATTACATGCGTGTTTTTTCAAGCGCTACTAAAAATTTGTCATTAAGAACTTTAATATAAGTTCCTTTCATACCGAGTGAACGTGATTCAATCACGCCAGCACTTTCTAATTTACGAAGCGCATTAACAATAACCGAACGCGTAATACCTACACGGTCAGCGATTTTTGATGCAACAAGTAGGCCTTCTTTTCCACCTAATTCTTCAAAGATATGTTCGATAGCGCCATGTTCACTGTATGATAGTGAATTGATTGCCATTTGAACAACTGCTTTACTGCGAGCTTCTTCTTCGATTTCTTCTGTTTTCTCACGTAGAATTTCCATCCCAACAACAGTTGAGCCGTATTCAGCAAGAATTAAATCATCATCATTAAAACCTTCAGTTAATCGTGAAAGGATTAATGTTCCTAGACGTTCTCCGCCACCGATGATAGGTACGATCGTTGTTAAGCCTTGTTTAAAAATACCAGCATTTTCAACTGGGAAAACAGTATAACGACTTTCAAAATCAATGTTTTGAGTTGTTTCTGTAATGTTAAACAAGCTATTTGTGTAATCTGCAGGAAATTGACGGCTCTCAATAAAACTAATCATACGATTGTTATTGATTTCAATTTGTTCAGAAACACCTAATAGTTTTCCTTTGCGACTAACGATATAAACGTTAGCTTCAATAAGTCGGCTCATCGTGAGCGCCATTTCACTAAAATCAACAGAGTGACCTGCAGATTTTTGTAATAATGAGTTAATTCCTCGTGTTTTCTGTAATAACGTAAGGTTCATTGTTTGTTCCTCCTAATATATATTGACTATTTAATATAGCTCAATACTTGTTTTTGCAATAAAAAATTAAAATTCAATTAAGATAAGTATAATATTTTTTTAACTACAATTACATCCTTTGGTAGTATATCATGTTATGCGACAATTAAACACTGTTAATCATTGTTTTATATCCAAAATGATTTAAATAAAAAACAAATTATTCAAATTTACCTTATTTATTAAGCTATGCACGTGGGTGTGCCTTGCGATAAGTAGCTTGTAGATGTTCTTTCGTTACATGTGTATATATTTGTGTGGATGAAAGACTCACATGGCCTAATAACTCTTGTACTGTTCGCATATCGGCTCCAGCATTCATTAAATCAGTCGCAAAGGTATGACGCAACATATGCGGATGGATATTTGATGTTAAAGTTGTTTCTTTCATCAGTTGCTCCAGGCAGTAACGAATCCCTCTTGCTGTGAGAGGACCTCCATTTTTATTAATAAAAACCGTCGAATGTTCTTTGTTAAAATGAGCGAGCAACGGTGTTCGACACTCCTCTATATAGAGTTCCAATGCCTCAAGCGCAAACTGCCCCAATGGCACATGTCGCTCTTTGTTACCTTTACCATGGACTAAGACTGTTTTATAGTTCCAATCAATATCCGCCATCGTCATTGCTTCACACTCTGCAACACGCATTCCCGTCCCGTACAAAACTTCAAGTAACGCACGATCACGGCTAGCAAGCTTTGTTTGACGTTTTTCAGCTGTTTCGAAAAGTTCAGTCATTTCTTCTGAGTAAAAGAAATGCGGTAGACTAACATACTTACGTGCATGTGATATCGAGGTAAACGGGTTCTCAGCAAGCTGTGCTGTTCTCAATAAATAATCATAAAATTGACGTAAACTTGATAGTTTTCGTGAAACTGACGAACGTGATAATTGTTGTTCATGCAAACGCGTCAAAAATAGTCGAACGTCTAAAAGTTCCACTGCAAGATACGAAGTAATATTTTCTTCTATTAAAAATGATGTAAATTCATTCAAATCAGCCATATAAGCCACAACAGTAGCTGGTGAATAATTTCGTTCAACTTCTAAATATTTTTTGAAATTAAGGTTGTTCTCTTGATTGATTTCCATGTTGGTGCCTCCTTAATCGTATTCATCGTATCATACTAAAAGCTTATTTGTAAACAATTCCGAACTTTCAGAACTTTCCTGTTTATAGGTAAAAATTAAAAAAACTGAGGCTAATCCCAAAATGGATAATTGCCCCAGCATGATAACTATTGTTGTTCTTGTTCTTTATAATCACAAGATGTACATGTGATTTGATTTCCTTTTTTAAGCTTTTTAACAACCAGCGTATGCTCGTTACATTTTGGACAAGGTCGTTCGATTGGACGATCCCAGCTCACATACTCACAAGCAGGATAACGATCACAACCGTAGAAAATACGGTTCTTTTTACTCTTACGTTCAATAACCTGACCTTCTTTACATTTAGGACACATTACACCGATTTCTTTTACAATCGCCTTTGTGTTACGGCAATCAGGGAAACCACTGCAGGCCATAAACTTACCATAACGGCCCATTTTAATTACCATCGGTTTGCCACATAACTCGCAATCGATGCCAGCAGGTTCATCTTCAATGACAATTTTTTCCATTTCAGCTTCTGCTTTTTGGATTTCTTTTTCAAACGGTTGATAAAACTCATCAATCACTCGGATCCATTCCATTTTACCATGTTCGACAGCATCTAATTTATCTTCCATTGTGGCTGTAAACGTAACGTCGATAATTTCAGGGAAATACTCAGCAATCAGACCATAAACGATTTCACCTAATTCAGTTGGCATAAAACGTTTGTTATCTAACGTGACGTAATTTCGTCGTTGAATCGTATCAAGCGTTGGTGCATAAGTTGAAGGACGACCGATTCCAATTTCCTCGAGCGTTTTTACTAAACGGGCCTCTGTATAGCGTGGAGGTGGCTGCGTAAAATGCTGACGGGGATCAACGGTTACTGATTTAACAGTTTCGCCTTCTTTCATATCAGGTAAAATGTTTTCTTTTTCATCCGTACCATCATCGGAGCCTTCAACGTAAACTTTCATGAAACCATTAAATTTAATTTTAGAACCATTCGCACGGAAATTAACATTATTATTAGATAAATCAACTCTCATTGTATCTAAAACTGCAGGTGCCATTTGACTGGCAATAAAACGTTCCCAAATTAATTTATATAAACGGAATTGATCGCGCGATAAGTATTTTTTGATTTCTGTTGGTGATTTATCTAAACGGGAAGGACGTACAGCTTCATGGGCTTCTTGAGCCCCTTTTTGTTTCTTATCTTTACGCGCTTCAGTACGAAGGTACTCTTCACCATAAGTTTCACCAATAAATGTTTTTGCTGCTTCAATAGCCGTATCAGATATACGCGTTGAATCGGTACGCATATAAGTAATTAAACCTACTGTACCCGAACGTCCAATCGCGATTCCTTCATATAATTGCTGTGCAATCATCATTGTTTTACGTGTTTTAAAATTAAGTTTACGCGCAGCTTCTTGTTGCAGTGAAGACGTTGTAAAAGGCGCGGCAGGATTCCGTTTACGTTCTTTTTTGGTTACTTTATCAACCACAAAATCCTTGCTCTTAATTTGATCAACGATTTCTTTAACATCATCGCTATCTTTCAATTCTTTTTTCTTGCCATTTAATCCATAAAAATTGGCTTGGAATTGTTTTTTACCTTTAATGAATTGACCATCAATTGTCCAATACTCTTCAGGTACAAACTTATTAACTTCATGTTCACGATCAATGATTAATTTTAATGCAATCGATTGTACACGACCAGCACTCAAACCTTTTTTTACTTTTTTCCATAAAACAGGGCTGATATTGTACCCTACTAAACGGTCAAGGACACGGCGTGCTTGTTGTGCATTAACCAAATCCATGTCTAACTTTCGAGGGTGTTTAAACGATTCTTTAACAGCATCCCGTGTGATTTCATTAAATACCACACGGAGATCGTCTTCTAAATCAAGGTTTAAACTGTTAGCTAAATGCCATGCAATTGCTTCTCCCTCTCGATCTGGATCGGCTGCGAGATAAACTTTTTTCACTTTTTTTGCTGCTTGTTTCAATTCTTTTAGGATACTACCTTTTCCTCTAATTGTAATATAACGTGGTTCATAATTATTTTCAGTATCAACGCCCATTTGACTTTTAGGAAGGTCACGTAAGTGTCCCATTGAGGCTTTTACTTTATACTTTTTTCCAAGATACTTTTCAATTGTTTTAGCTTTCGCTGGTGACTCAACAATGACTAGATAATCAGCCATACTATTTCAGTCCTCTCATCTTTCAATTCCATTTAATAATGGTAAGCGGTTGCGTTTAAGTTAACATAACATACTATAATAGAAAAACCCGCGAGTTACAAGCCTTTTCACGAGATATTAATTAACAGTACGTTCGAATTGTATCATGCAACTATTCCAAAAGTAAAATAAAGATCATTCAAAGCCTCCATATTACTGCAACAATATTGACTAAAATACGTCGCTATTTAAAGCTATTTTTTTAACGTCTTTAAAAACAAACGCTATATAATAGAAGAAAAAATACAAACGCTATGCAACGATAAAGAAGCAGCCCTTTAATATCAACAACTCCTCTAAGTTATTTCTCTTAAAATATCATCAGCAGAGATCACCAGTATCGCTCCTTCTTGCAGCAAACGATTACACCCCACTGCTTGCTTGTTCAAAGGTGAACCAGGTGTCGCAAAGATCGATTTACCTTCATCTAATGCGTAATCAACTGTGATTAAACTGCCACTTTTTTCTGCGGCTTCCACTACCCATACCCCTTGTGACAATGCACTAACAAGTCGATTACGTTCAACAAACGTCCATTTACGCGCAGATATTGGGGGTGCATACTCACTGATGACCAATTCTTTGCGTAGCATATAATTGTATAATAATGCGTTTTCTTGTGGATAAAGTCGGTACATCCCACTACCTAAAACAGCAATTGTATGACCCTTTTCAATGAGGGTGATACGATGCGCATGAGTATCTATACCTGTGGCTAATCCACTAACAATACCGATATCCTCTATTACTAGCTGTTTAATAATCGGTTGCATCACTCTATCTATCCCTTTATTACATTGCCTTGC
>NZ_JAFYUW010000100.1:0-7602 GCF_017549435.1 Brochothrix sp. | reverse complement strand
TGAAAGAAGGCGAGCCACTTGTAACAATTTATTCTAATAGAGAAAATGTTGATGATGTTATTGCGAAAATCTATGCTAACATTTCAATTGCTGATAGCGCAGTGGAACCAACACTTATCCACTCAATCGTTACTGAATAAAAGCAAGTTTAACCGTGTTAAAACACTGGTAAATTGGAATCTATAACAAAGTCACTACTTTTAGACTAAGGAATTTAAGTTAGGATAGACTGATCCATGTCTATTTAAAACTTAAATTTCAGGTCTGGTAGTGGCTTTTTTTATAGGGTATGAAATTTCCAGATGTTTTAGGTTAAAGTGCTAGAGACTGAAGAGAAACGTCAATCTAGGTTGTTACAATTTGCTCATTCGGGATTGCGTACCTTATGTACGCGCACCGTCAATCACGCATCGTGCCTACTAGCTCAACATTTCTCTTCTTCTAAAAAATATTATAAGAAAGCCATCATTAGAATTTTTCTAGTGGTGGCTTTTTTTACAGGGTATGAAATTACTATCATCGTTTCAAATTTATTTGCTTACGAGGATAGTATGGGTGTTGACACCGTTGCAAATTAATTTGCTTACGGAGACAATATGGGACGGAGCGAAAGCGAGTACCATTCCTTATGTTAATGTCTTGAGAGTACCAATCGTTGTTGTTTTTTCAATACAGTTAAAATGAAAACCGTATCATTTAATATAACCTCCATAAAATTAAGAATTATATCCTAAATAAAGAGCAATAAGCATAATAAAACAAAGTACTAAAATAAGACTAAAAGATAATATCATAGATATGATAGTTAGTAGTGTAGAATTCTTTGTTCTATTTCTCCATGATAATATAAACCAAAAAAAGCAAAATAATGTAGGTATCATAAGGATAATAATATACATATAGCGTTGTTTAAACATAAACCAAAATTCAGTTATAAACTCATTCATTGATACACCTGCTTTCTTGGGAAGCGTTTACATACACTTTTATAATACACATTTTATGTCGATAAGACAATGATGGTAATATAAGAAGTTCAAAAGTTAATCCCAATATAGTTTATGCAAATGAAAATAGTGTATCAAAAGACTTAAAAATGATGGATGTATGAAATGTTGATAAATTATGCTTGTAATTCTAGAGATAAAGCTAACATTTCTCTTCTTCTAAAAAATATTATAAGAAAACCATCATTAGAATTTTTCTAGTGGTGGCTTTTTTTGGGAAAATAGATAAGATGATTTAGTTTTATGACAAGTATTAATAGTCATTTGTTAAAATTTACAGTTGATTTGATAAAACTACCTTGATATGAAACGTTTTGTAGCTATAAAAATGGTGCTGTGTTTGTTATAATGGTAAGGATAATAACAATAATAAAAGGCTACCTGTGTGACATTATATAGAGGGAGCTAAGAGAAATTAGGTGATTCACATAGCGAGATATGTTGTTGTAGATATCGAAACAACAGGCCATCGCCCAAATGAAGGCGATCGAATAATAGAATTTTCAGCCATTGTCATTGAGCATGGGGAAATTGTACATGAATTTTCAACGCTAGTGAATCCTGATCGGACGATTCCACCGTTTATTACGGAGTTGACTAAAATCAATTCAAAAAAGGTGGCAACCGCCCCTTATATTGAAGATATAATGACAATCATAGCTTCATTATTGTCAGATTCTGTTTTTGTAGCACATAATGTCCAGTTTGATTGGCCATTTATACAATCGGAAGCAAAACGTTTAGGGTACGATTTTGATATAGCTCGTGTGATTGATACGGTTGAATTAACACGCATTTTATTTCCAACTTTAGATAGTTATCGTCTCAGTGATTTGAGTGAGGATTTTAATATCACTCATGACCAACCCCACTCAGCAGCAAGTGATACTTTAGCAACTGTACATTTATTTTTAGAAGCCATGCAAGCATTGGATAAAGTACCCACTTCAGTTTTAGAGCAATTATATGAATTAATGCCTCATTTACTTAGCGACTTTTCAAAGGAGATTTATACTCTTATTCAGAAAAAAGAGCGACGTAATGAACCGTTGTCAAAATCATTAGTAGCATTTGAAGGATTGATTTTTCGCCGACCAATTGAAACTGAAATCTTAAATAAAACAGTTGAAGATGTTTCTTATCCACATACAATGGCGGAAAAAGAGAACTTAATCCAACAGTCTTTTTCAAATTATGAGCCGCGACCGAATCAGTTCGTGATGATGGATCAAATATATGATCAATTACGATTAGATCATCATCAAGCAATTGAAGCGGGCACTGGTATTGGTAAAACGTTGGGTTACTTACTGCCTGCAGCTTATTTTTCACAAGAAAGTGGGAAGCGTGTAGTTGTTGCAACATACTCACTTTTATTACAAAACCAAATGATGGCTCAAGATGTACCACGGCTGCAAAAACTGTTACCTTTTCCAACAAAAGTTGCGACGGTCAAAGGGCGCACTCATTATGTTAGCCTTAACAAACTATCCGTTGTATTAAAGGCACCAGGGAATAATTATGATGAATTTTTAACGAAGGCTCAATTGTTAATATGGTTATTACAAACAAATAGCGGTGATATGACTGAGCTTAATCATCCTGGTGGCGGTAAAAACATTATGTATCAGGTAACAAGTAGTGCGCGTGATGATGGTTCTATTTTTGAAGAGTACGAGTATTACTCACGAATGAAACGTGAAGCTGCAGCAGCGAACATTGTTGTTACAACACACGCAACATTATGGTTAGATACTGTTTCTCAAACCGATGTGTTAGGAGATTATGACCACGTTATTGTCGATGAAGCCCATCACCTTACGGATTCTGCTCGCCAATTTTTAGGTGCACAGTTCTCATTACAACAAACGCGTTATATGTTGAATCGGATTACGTCATTGCATAAAGAGAATACTTGGAGTGAAATGAAGAAAAAGAGTGATTTAGCAGATTCTCTCTTTGAGATTGGTCTTACGGTCACTAGTTTAGATATGGAACTGGGCCATTTTTTCACTTATATAAATGAATTATTTTTGAATGAAAAAGAAAAACGACCTGGTGCATTTCGTGTCGCATTATCGGATGGTGAGAAAGCCACAGTTGCCCAATTACCTGATCATATTGTTGTTTCTTACCGGCGTTGTGAAAATTTTTATAAGGTTTTAAGCGAGCAGTTGTTAGAAATGAGCACTGCAAAATCGGTGAGTGAAGAAGCGCTCTTTGAAATTGAAGTCACACGAGCAATTAGCTTTATCAAGGAGCAACAGCAAGCCTTGGTTAGACTAATGACAGAGACAGAACCTGAGATGGTTGTTTGGTACGAAACAGACCGTAAAAACACTCGTAATGGCAGTCGCTTGGTTGGTGAGCCATTGCAAACGGCACCACTTATTCAAGAACGTCTTTTTCAAACGAATAAGTCAGTGATTTTAACATCAGCAACACTCACCACTGACCGATCGTTTGATTATTTAGAAAAAGAATTGGGTTTTGAAACGAGTGCGCTACCAACGCTAGCTTTAGCGGCTTCATTTGATTATGCCACGCATGTGCGATTGTGTTTGCCTGAAGATATGCCATCAGTAAAACAGGTCAGTGTGAATGAGTACGCTCATGCTTTAGCTGATTATCTGAGTGATGTTGCTCAAGTAACTGATGGACGGATGTTAGTATTATTTACAGCCTATGATATGCTGACTGCAACCTACCATCGATTAAATAAAGATAAAAAATTAGATGCTTACCGTGTATTAGCACAAAATGTAACTTCGGGTAGTACACAACGATTGATTCAACAATTTAAACGGACGGATAAGGCAATTTTATTAGGGACGACTAGTTTTTGGGAAGGGCTCGATATTCCAGGTGAAGCATTAAGTTGTATTGCTATTGTAAGATTACCCTTTATTTCACCAGAAGACCCTTACATGAAAGCGCAGATGCGTCGTTTCAAAGAACAAGGTGAGAATGCTTTTGAAAAATATGCATTACCACAGGCTATCTTACGATTCCGTCAAGGGTTTGGCCGTCTGATGCGTCATGAAAATGATCGTGGTATCATTTTAGTATTTGATCAACGAATTGATAACACGGATTTTGGACAAGCCTTTCTACATTCGATCCCTTCTGTTGATATTGTTAAAGGAACAAGCGAAGTGATTTTGCCAGCAATTGCTGAATGGTTGCCACAAACAACAATAATCGACCATTGAAAACGATTTTTACTTTATTTTAAGCAGTAAGATTGCTATAATATGCTAGTGAGTAGGGTGGAATTTCACCTTTTACAAATAACTGAAATAAGTGACAGAAAGTGTGAGACTTATCAAAACATTATTGAAGAGAAGTCATGAACATCGTAGACGTCGTCGTTGGCCGTGGATTGTGTTAGGTTGTTTTTTAGTTATCATAGGTATCGCTACAACAGTCTACCTGGTTTCAACAGCACCACTTCGAGAAGCGAAAGCTGATGCGTTTGAAGTGGCTCAAAAAGAAAAGAATATTGTCTCCGTTAGTGATTTTTACTACTATAATGGTATTAAAGATAAATATTCTGTTATTGTGGGACCAAATAATAAAAAACAAGAAACAGCTGTTTTTGTTCCGCGAGGCGTTAAAGGGAAATACGCGAACAAAACAATTAGCTATCTGATGAAAGATGGCATCACTAAGGAAAAAGCAATTGAAATTGTAGAAAAAGAAAAAAGTCCTAGCAAGATATTAACAACGCATCTTGGAATGGATGAAGGCACTCCGATATGGGAAATTTCTTATCGTAAAGCCGACGGGACACTCAATTATTTAGAAATTAATTTCATCACGGGTTCGTGGTATCGCCAGATTAATAATTTATAAGGAGGCAGTAACAATGACATTTGAATTATCGAAGCGTGCGTTAAACATTACGCCATCAGCAACATTGGTTATTTCAGGTAAAGCAAAAGAGATGAAAGCCTCTGGTATTGATGTAATTGGTTTAGGTGCAGGTGAACCGGATTTTAATACGCCAGATTATATTTTGGATGCTGCAAAAGCAGCGATGGATAATGGCGAAACAAAATATACTGCAGTTGGTGGTATCATTGAGTTGAAACAAGCAATTGTTGATAAATTAGCCATTGATAATGGTTTAACTTATACAACCAATCAAGTTATTGTTACAACGGGTGCTAAAAATGCTATTTATACATTGTGCCAAGCAGTGTTAAATGCAGGGGATGAAGTTATTATTCCTGCACCTTATTGGGTCAGCTATACTGAAATGGTTAAATTGGCCGAAGGTGTTCCTGTTATTATTGAAGGAAAGCAAGAGCAACAATTTAAAGTGACAGCTGCTGAAATTGAAGCAGCGATCACGCCAAAAACACGTGCTCTTTTTATCAATTCACCAAGTAATCCAACGGGTACAGTTTATAGTCGTGAGGAGTTACAGGCGATTGCAGAAGTAGCAGTTAAACACCAAATTATGGTTATTTCAGATGAAATTTACGAGAAATTAATTTTTGGTGAGGCTGAACATATTTCAATTGCTTCTTTAGGTGATGAAATCAAACAGTTAACGATGATTATAAATGGCGTGTCAAAATCACATGCAATGACAGGGTGGCGTATTGGATATGCAGTCGGTGATGCACAAGTGATTAAAGCGATGACCGAGCTAAATGGTCATGCTACAAGTAATCCTACGTCAATTGCGCAGTATGCTGCATTGGGAGCTTATACAGGAGATCAAACAGCAATTTCTGTAATGAAGGAAGCCTTTGGCAAGCGTTTAGATACAATTTATCCGCAAATCACTGCAATTCCTGGTTTCAAAGTAGATAAACCAAGTGGCGCCTTTTATCTCTTTATTGAGGTAAGTGAAGCAGCAAAACAAACAGGTTTTGATTCGGTCGATGCGTTTGCAACGGCATTGTTAGAAGAAGCGCACGTTGCGGTTATTCCGGGATCAGGGTTTGGTACGCCAAACTATATTCGTATCTCATATGCTACCTCATTAGAGTTATTGGAAGAAGCGGTCAAACGAATGAAAAACTTTGTTATTTCAAAACAACATTAAAGTGAAATTATTGGAGGAAATGAATTGAAAATTACAATTAAGCAAGCAAAAGATTATGTAGGACAAGTCGTAACAATCGGTTGTTGGTTAGACAACAAACGTTCAAGTGGTAAAATTGCGTTTTTACAATTACGTGATGGTTCTGGCTTTATGCAAGGTGTTGTCGTTAAAGCTGAGGTTTCAGAAGAAATGTTTGATTTAGCAAAACATATCACTCAGGAAACAAGTCTTTACGTAACTGGTGAAATCCGTGAAGATTCACGTTCTAAATTTGGCTTTGAAATGGGCGTGCAATCAGTTGAAGTCATCGCTGAAGCAAAAGATTACCCAATCACACCAAAAGAACATGGAACAGAATTTTTAATGGACAACCGTCATTTATGGTTACGTTCTAAACGTCAACATGCCATTATGAAAGTGCGTAACGAATTAATTCGTGCGACATATGAATTCTTCAATGATAATGGTTTTACAAAAGTTGATCCGCCGATTTTAACTGGTAGTGCACCAGAAGGAACAACGGAATTATTCCATACAAAATATTTTGATGAAGATGCATTTCTTTCTCAAAGTGGCCAACTATACATGGAAGCGGCAGCAATGGCTTTAGGTCGAGTATTTTCATTCGGACCAACATTCCGTGCTGAAAAATCAAAAACACGCCGTCACTTAATTGAATTCTGGATGATTGAACCAGAAATGGCATTTGTACAACATGCAGAAAGTTTAGAAATTCAAGAACAATATGTTTCTTATATTATCCAATCGGCGCTTAAAAACTGTGAATTGGAATTAGATACATTAGGTCGTGATACATCTAAATTAGAATTAGTAACAGGTGAATTCCCACGTATTACTTATGATGAAGCAATTGAATTATTACACAAATTAGATTTTGATGATATTCAATGGGGTGATGACTTTGGTTCGCCACATGAAACAGCAATTGCTAATCATTTTGATAAACCAGTCTTTATCACTGAATACCCAACAGCAATCAAATCTTTCTACATGCAACCAAAACCTGGACGTCCAGAAGTTGTTTTATGTGCTGATTTAATTGCTCCTGAAGGTTATGGTGAAATTATTGGTGGATCAGAGCGTATTCATGATGCTGATTTAATGTTAGAACGTGTTAAAGAGCATGGCTTAGATCCAGAAGCATACTCATGGTACTTAGATATCACTAAATATGGCGATGTGCCACACGCTGGATTTGGTTTAGGTTTAGAGCGTTTAGTAGCATACGTAACAGGTGTTGAACATGTGCGTGAAACAATTCCGTTCCCACGTTTGTTAAACCGTATCTACCCATAAATAAAAGTACAAGACCACAAGCTTAACACCAAAGCATTTGGAATCTTTGACAAACGACTAGTTGTGTCGGCAGGAGAAGATGAAAATGGACAGGTGTTAGAGGTCTAAACTAGATAATAAATAAAAGCTCAGACCACAAGCTTAACACCAAAGCATTTGGAATCTTTGACAAACGACTAGTTGTGTCGGCAGGAGAAGATGAAAATGGACAGGTGTTAG
>NZ_JAFYUW010000013.1:0-24293 GCF_017549435.1 Brochothrix sp. | reverse complement strand
GATAGGTTGTTCGCCCCATTACAACGGTATCAATTGTTTCATAAAACCGTTCATAAGAATCATCACTGACTGGTTTATCCACCGTTACCTCACCTAAAAAATCAATACCGCCTTGTGTATCTGCGATAAAACCATCAATGCTCACCGCAATATAAAGAATAACTTTTCTTTTCATAACCATCCGCCTTTCATTTATTACTAATAAATATAGTATACTCTAGAAAGGATAACGACATCATCCGACAATGTTATATCAGTGTCGGTCTTTGGAGGAAAATCATGAAATTAACCATTTGGAAAACCACTTATCGTTTATTAACTGAACAAAAAACACCTTTTTCAAAGCTATCTATCCGAGCAATTTGCGAAGCATGTGCGATTCACCATACCTCATTCTATTACCATTTTAACGATAAATTTGATTTATTTAACTTTGGTATACAGCAACTTTTAGCTGATTATGAACGGCTTTCAATACAAACTAAATTCACGTCACCTTTTAGTGTATCGAATACTTTCTTTAAAAATTCTGATTTACAATTATTAATAACCGCACAAACTCATGATCCACTCGCACCCTCATTAATTACCCGTTATGCTGAAAAACAATTAGTCAATGAAGCCTTTTTGTACCTTGAAAATAAAACGAGCAGTGTGCCACAACAATTATTGGCACAACAACTCGTCCGTACGATTTTCACTATCAGCGATTGGTCTCAAACGCAAAAACACATTTCCGATACTGAACTAGATGCCTTGTATCAAGAGTTGACTGCAAATTTATTTATATAGTGAGTTATTTGAATGAGAATGGTAATGATACTTCATATTGTGTATTTAAGCGTTGCAGCGATAAACAAATCATCCCATAAACATAGTAGGCATAAAAACCTTGCCGCACTGTGACTGTTGTTTTTTCAACTGCTGGAAAAACCGCTTCAATTCGCTCTTCTATTTTTTGCTTCACAGCAACAGTTGCATGTGTACCAAAAACAACGACATGATGCGGGTCATACATACTGACTAATGATTGTGCCGACTGAATGATATTTTCTTCGATATCTGTCGCAGTTACAACCGTTTCCCAATTTTGTTTGACAGGCAAATACTTAATTTCTCCCGCGAGACCATTCTTACCTTTTATCAATTTACCATTAAGATAAATCCCTGCCCCTGGCGGGTTTGAATCCGGGTAATATAGACCAACGACAGACTCACTCTGTAAGAATTTTTCACTAGTACAAAAACCAATAATTGCCGCATTAATATCATTTTCTAATATAACAGGTAATTGAAACCGTTCAGTCAATGTTTTTTCTAATTGAACATCCAGTAGTTTTTCAAAATCAATCATTGTTAATCTGCCATTGATTTCTTGTCCTGGAATCCCTACGCTGATTAATTTCAAAGTAGAGTAACGCGCAACATATGGCGCTAATGCTTCTATTAAAAACGACAGTGTTAGCTGCTGAACTTCCTTACGTTCTTCAACTATTGCCTCGCCAAAAGCATTTCCTACGACTATATCAACCACTTCATTTTCTTTTTCTTGGGATAAACACACCGTTAAAAATAATTCAAACTCACCATTGTATGCATATAAAGTTGCTTTACGTCCCGCTGTAGATTGTGTTTCTTTTAATTTTAATACTTCCTGACTATCCACCAATTCTTGAATAATCGCATTAATTGTGACAACACTCAAGCCGCTTATTTCAGATAATTCCGGCTTTGTCATCGTCTTTTTTGCTTTCAATATTTTACGCACCGTATTGACGTTGAGTTTTTTCATCAGTCTCGCATCGCCAATTTTCATGTCCACACCTCTTTTATATTCTCTACTACTTTGTTAAATAGTTATTTCAATTTGATTTCCTTCTGGATCTTTAATACAACTTTCATAATAACCGTCACCTGTTGTACGTGGTTGACTCACGACTTCATACCCCTCGTTTTCTAACTGTTCAGTGAGCTGATTCACCTTTTCTTTACTTCCTACGTTGACAGCTAAATGCGTCCAACCTACTCTGTATAAGCTGCTTTCTTCAGGCTTATTTTCTGGTCGTGTCATTAATTCGAGACGCGCACCTTCTTCAAAAGATAAAAAGTAGGTTTGTAATCCTGTTTTTGGATTGTGATATTTTTCGCCCGCAACACCGTGGAAATAAGTTTGATAAAACATACGCATTTTTTCTAAATCTAATACATATAAAGCAATATGATCAATCTTCATCGTTTTTCCCCCTTAATTTGTGGTTAGTAATCCGTCACATCAAAACGTTGATTTTTATAATAATAATCACGATCTTCTTCTGTAATTGCACGGACTACACGACAAGGGTTTCCCACGGCAATAACATTAGCGGGAATATCTTTCGTTACCACACTGCCTGATCCGATGACCGTATTTTCACCGATTGTTACACCAGGATTAACAACTGTATTACCACCAATCCATACATTATCACCGATAGTAATGGCAATGCCATATTCATAACCAGAATTACGCGATGTCGGATGAACAGGGTGCCCGGCTGTAAACAGCGATACATTCGGAGCAAATTGTACGTTTGATCCAATAGTGACAGGACCCACATCTAAAATCGTGCAGTTATAGTTGGCGTAGAAGTTTTCACCTACCGAAATATTTGCACCGTAATCACAGCGAAACGGTTGTTTGACTGTAATCGCTTCGCCCGTATTACCAAAAATAGCTTTGATCCCTTTCGATAACTCCTCACGTTGCGTGGGTAATAGTTGATTATACTTATGTACTTTTATTTTTAGTTCATCGCGTTCTTTTACTAAACTTGCATCTTTATTTGCGATATACGGCAGACCTGCTATCATGCGTTCTCTTTGATTCATTTTGACGCCTCCCTGACTTTATAAAGGTTCTTTATAAACAGTTTACGTCACCGTCTTAACCTTGTCAAACTTTAACTTTCACTTACGATTGGCACAAAAATACTCAGCCTGTATTCACTTCCCACATCTGTTGTCTCTAATGATGTGAGTTGGTAAGCCACGCTCCCTATCCCTGGTAAATTAAAGATTAATTGTAAGTCTGGGTCACGATTAATCGTATTGGCATGCCACATTTTTTTAAATGTTTCACTTTTTGCTTCGAGTGCCTGAATAAAAATGCCGTATTGTGGATCAGCGGTATATTTGCCGTAATTACCTTTAAAAATCGCCACAAATTGTGTAGCTAATTCCGTCCAATTGAGTGCCAAACGACGAATTGCCCTTTTTGTAAAAATCACATCAATCAAATTACGTTCGGTTACCTTCAATTGTTGAAAATCAATCAGCAATCGTGTTGCAGCATCATTCCAATCTACAATGTTCAAATAGCGATCAGTGACTAATACGGGATAGTCACTAATTGCCTGCACTACTTTATGTACATCTTTGTGTTTATGGGTGGTAGCAGGTTGTGTCGGTGCGACTGCCTCATATTGGTAGTGTACCGCTAGCGAGAGTAAATAATTATTTTCTTCAGGTGTTAGTTGTAATACATTGGCAATGGCACGTACTGTATCAACTGATAGCTGTATATTTTTCCCTTGTTCAAATCGTGTGTACCAACTTGTGCTCACACCAGCAAGCATTGCGACTTCCTCACGTCTTAAACCAATAACACGACGTCTTTGTCCTCCTAAGGGTAAACCGACTGCTTCTGGTGACAATGATGCCCGTTTGTTTGTTAAAAAAGTTGAAAGTTCTTTTAATCTTGTTTCCGCTTCCATTTTGATACACTCCCTTTTATTAGCCTATTACTTTTTATCCTACCATAAATACAGTTCTGTCATAGGATATAACAGCTTGCTATACTAGCATTATCTTAGATAAATGAAGGGTTGGATAATTATGCAAGAACGTGTTGTCATTACAGGCATGGGAATGATTTCCCCGCTTGGTTATACAGTTGATGAAAGTTATCACAATTTACGTGCAGGAAAATCGGGGATTCAAAAATTACAAAATAGTGACGCGCAGACAGCATTAATTGGCGGTGTCATTAATGATCCTTATTCACACAGCTCTATTACAGTTAAAGAGCGACGACGCTTAGATAGATTTGCCTTTTTCGCACTCGAAGCAGCACAGCAAGCGTTTGACGATTCAGGAATTGAAAACAACTGTGATCCTTATCGTTTGGGCACCTTTGTTGGATCGGGGATTGGCGGAATAGAAACATTGATTAACAATATTGAGCTCTACAACACAAGAGGTCCTCGTCGTGTGAGTCCTTCTTTTGTACCGATGATTATGCCTAATGCTGCCACGGGCAATATAAGTATCGCGTTTAATGCTAAAGGTCCTTCTTACGCGCCTGTTTCGGCCTGTGCTACAGGAAATACGGCAATTGGTGAGGCTTATCGTCAGATTAAAGCTGGTTATATTGACGCTGCGTTTGCTGGAGGAAGCGAGGCTTCAATGGTGCCTGTTGCTTTTGCTGGTTTTGCAAACGCTCGCGCACTTTCTTCTGCTTATACAGAAACACCAGAAGCTGCCAGCCGCCCGTTTGACGATGCTCGTGATGGTTTTGTAATGGGAGAAGGCGGTGCTGTTCTTATTTTAGAAAGTCTCAGTCATGCCCATGCTCGCGGCGCCAAAATCTATGCGGAGATAACAGGTTATGGCACCACAACCGATGCTCATCATCTTGTTGCACCTGAACCAACTGGCGATGGGGCTTATCGTGCGATGACCTTGGCATTAGCTGATGCCCATTTACAACCAAAAGATATTGATGTCATCAGCGCCCATGCTACAAGCACCCCTCTTGGTGATGCTATCGAAGCTGCCTCTTTACATAAGCTCTTCAAAGAGGAGTTAGCACATATTCCTGTTACTGCCAACAAATCGATGACCGGGCATTTATTCGGTGCTGCTGGTGCCTTCGAAGCTATCGCTCTTGCTAAAATGCTCGCAAATAATGAAATAACACCTACCCGCAATTATCGTTCGGATCATCACGAAGGCGAACTTAATTTGAGTGACAAATTAATAACGAAACCCCTCACACATGGCCTCAGCAATAGTTTTGGCTTTGGTGGCCATAATGCTGTGCTCGTGATAAGCGCCTTCACCTCTTAAAAAACAAAAAACTGACATTAAGAGTCAGTTTTTTTTGTTGGAAATAATAAATTTGAATTCAATAAATACTTCATTTGATACTTCACTGTTAACGCACGTAAAAAGGGCAATAACTCATCCGTGGTGGGTGAAAAATGCTCACTCAATTCACGGTAACGTACGAGCTCCTCAGGTGTTGCTATGCGTTTGAAATAGCCCCACACATGTTGATATGCATTTAACAATGAACCTCTTGTAGGAACCGTTTCATAAGCGTTCTGAATCAATCGACGATAGGAACCTTCTTTCTCTTCGTTCCATTCATTACCTTTGAACAACTGCCGTATGGCATTGTACTCTCTTTGGGAATGCGCCATTACATCGTATTTAAGTGCCGCCCATTCCTGCTGTTGCTCTCGCGTAACTTGCATTGAGTATCACTCCTCTACAATTTAAATACTGAAATCAACAGTTGTTTCACCAATGATCTCACCGTTTAATACCAAACGAAAAACATGCGTTCCTGTATAATGTTGACGCGTCGTTAAGTTTTTCCAAACGTAATTTTTCTCACCGCCATAAGTCTTCATTAGTGGCGTTATTTTCTTCTCACTTAAAAAGAAACGTTTAGTAGAAACCCCATGTTTTTTCACAAAATCCACTTCTAATAGAAGTCGTACGGTTGTTTTTTCACTTGCTAATGCGTCGAATGAATACGTAAACGTTGATGTCTCGCCCAAACTAACTGCAACACGATCAACATTAAACACAACATCCGTAAGTGTAATGTCAGAAGCAGCTGCATAATCTAACAGTGCCAACACATCTGACTGACCCTCTTTCAGCAATGTTCTTAACCCTTTACGTATGAGCCACATGACTTCTGCTGATGCGTTACTATGCCATTCACCCATCAATTCTATCACCAGCTGTGGATGGTCTTTGCTCAAGTCATTAATATTATTAGCCACACTTTTTCGTACATAAAGAGACTCATCATCTTTTAGTTGTTTTAAAATAGTGATAATATCAGCTGTTTGATCTACTAATCCCGGCACTTTTTTTGCCCATGGTAAACGCGTACGACATCCCTCGCTGGCTAAACGACGGACATGTTCATCAGTTGGATGTTGTGACCAAATCTTCATTTTCGTCATTGTTTCTTCGTAATGATTTGTTAGAAAGGCACGGATTGCAAATTCACCTGTCGAACCGCTTGTTAATTGCTCAAGTAATTGTAGCGCTACTGGCACATTATTTTGACCGTATTTCGCTACGTAATCAGGTAAAAAGATGTACGCTAGACCTTTACCTGTTTCTTGTATGTGTAACAATAGTGGTCCAACAACTGTCAGGTCTTTGTTTTCCAAACTCTCATGCAAAGCGCTTGAAAACCGGTCCACTCGACCCATTAACGTTAATTCTTCCCAACCTTTTGCCTCTATTTTTTGTTGAAAGAGCGCCTGGTTAAAGGTCGCATCATACTCTAAAATTGCTGACATGATTGTCTCCAAAAAAACTTCTGAATAAATATCCTTCACTAATGCCATTTCATAACCCCTTATTAATTTTTAGTTTGCATTGTTGAAAGAAGTGCTATGTTTTGCAAAGAAGCGCTGATAGGTTTGAACATTTTCTAATGCTGTCCAGTCACATGTATGCAATCCCGGTAAATCTAATTGATAAATGGTACTTTCCAATCCACCTAGTAAAAAAGGTGAATGTGTTGCAATAATAAATTGACAGTTTAAAAACCGTGCAGCATCAGCAATAAAATCAACTAGTTTCAACTGGTTTTCAGGTGTCAAGGACGCTTCTGGCTCATCTAACAAATAAATACCCTCGGGTTCAATAAAATCTTCATATATATGTTTTGCTGTTTCACCGTTTGAATATTTTTCTTGAGAGAAACTGAGCCTATCAATACTTTTCTTCATCTCATATGTTTCGAGATGCTCTGAACGCTCTGCTTTCGTCTCACCAAGCTTACCACGTTCATAGAAATAACCTTCACGCAAAATAGCTTCTTGCTGTATCTTTTTTATCTCATATAAGATATCTTCACTTTTGATATAACGACTATTTGCAGGTATATTAAAATCACGATTAGTCACTTCATCAAGCTCGAAACTAATCTGACTCTCATTCACATAGTTGGCAAAATAATCAACGCTACCTCCTTGTTTGGGTGGTTCTGCACCTGGTATCCCTAACTTTTGTGCCAGGATATTTAACAGCGTCGATTTACCAGAACCGTTAGTGCCATATAGTATTGTGACCGTATCAAATACGAGAACTTCTGAACGCTTATTGGCTAGAATATTGTACGGATAGATAGTACGCGCCTTCATTTTTTTAGCAGACAATTGAAAACTTCGTAGATAACGCATCCTGCCACTCCTCTAATTAATTGTTAGAACCATTATGAGAATGGGACTCTGAGTCTTCTACATAATCAATCGCAATCACTAACGCAATAATCGTATGTTCTAAACGCTCATCTTTAATTTCGACTTCAAACGTGTCACCCCAACTCAGCAACTTCTTTCTCACGCTTGCCACTCTTTGTCCATCACGCAGAACATCAAAGTTACGCTCCCACCAATCCCCATTGATTTCAAGACCTTCCGCTTCAATGTGATAACGCGTTTTGAACAAAGTTAATGCCTTCTTGATAATAATTTCTTTCTCACCCTCTACAGCGACATAAAACGTGGGATGCAAACTGAACATTTTTTTCGTAATAGTTGCTATTTCATTATCTTGTGTATCACGAATCACAAAGCTTTTTTTCATTGAAAACACACTGCCTTCAACAAAATATTTATCATTTTGCCGTTCATCTTTGACTGTGAATTTACCGCCAAGACTAAATACTTTTTGCTTAATATAAAGATAACTCATTATTTCAACATCCCTTCTCATTGGAATTAGCTTACTCCTATTATACACTCAACAGGTTAATTGCGTCGTTCCTCACTATCTGTAGCAGAGGTCGTCACTTCTAATGACAAATCCGCCTCCTCAAATAGATGTCGAATCGTTATCACAGCATCTCTTCCTGCTTTATCCCAGATAGGTGCCTCTGACAAATCAAGTCGCATCCCATCTTCTAGTGTTATGTTCTCAAAATAAGTGATCATCGTTTGGGCCGAAACAAAAAATAGCGGTCCCGTAACTTTCACAGTTTTATTTTCACGTGAAACATTAATGTTTGCTAATTGAACGATAAAAATCACCATGCTTAACAATACACCTACCAAAATACCAATTGCGAGATTGTGTGTGTAGACAACAAGTATTACTGTAACGACCATTATAGCAGTCTCAGTTGCTGGCAAACGGGGGATTTCTCGTAAGCTTGACCAACTAAAGGTTTTAACAGCAACCACAATCATAATGCCAATCAAGGCTGCTGTTGGTATTTGAACCATCACATCTTTGAAAAATACAATTAAAATGAATAAGGTCAACCCGGCAGTAAGTGTTGAGAGCCGTTTTCTTCCACCCGATTCCACATTGATGACTGCTTGGCCAATCATTGCACAACCAGCAGGGCCTCCAAAGAAACCTGTGATGATATTTGCTAACCCTTGTGACTTCACTTCGCGTTTATTATCACCCAGTGTTCCCGTCATTTTATTAATCAGCGGTAAGGTCAACAACGATTCCATTAAGCCAACAAAAGCGAGTGCAAGTGCCGTTGGCGTTATAATTACCAATGTTTCAAAAGTGAACGGTACCATTGGAATACCTGGTAAAGCTAAGACACCCGTCATCTCGCCTAAATCACCAACTGTTTGTAATTGTAGTTGCGGCATCAATGCAATACACGTCATCGCTACAATAATAATTAATGCGGGCGGCACGGCACGAGTGACACGTGGTAAAACATACATCAACACAACCGTAATTCCTACCACCGCATAAGTTGTTCCATTTTGATGCTCCAATTGTTGGATTTGCGCTAAAAAAATCAATAATGCCAAGGCATTTACAAATCCCATCATTACAGGTTTTGAAATGAACCGCATTAATTTATGTATCCCTAAATAACCGAATAACAACTGGAAAACCCCTGTTAAAATGGTGGCTGCAATCATATACTCGATGCCATAATTTTTAATTAACACGACCATTACTAGTGCCATTGAACCTGCTGCTGCTGACATCATCGCTGGTCGTCCCCCTGTTAAAGAAGTAACAATCGCTGTAATCACTGAGGCAAATAGTGCTGTCATTGGATTAACCCCTGCAATAATCGCAAAACCAATCACTTCCGGTATTAAAGCAACCGCCGTCACTAAGCCACCTAGCAGATCATTTTTTACATTTCCGAGCCACTCGTCTCGTTTGATACTTAGTAACATTTCTTACCTCCTTTATTTTACGTTAATAAAAATGAACAAAAAAAGATGTGGTTGAGTTACCCACATCTTTTCTGAGAGATTATTTAGCCGCACGTTTCAAATACGAACCATCCGCTGTGTTAACTTCTAACACTTCGCCTGCTTCAATGAAATCAGGAACGTTAACTGTTAAGCCAGTTTCCATCTTAGCTGGTTTACCTGAACCTGTTGCTGTCGCACCTTTAATTGAAGGTTGTGTTTCAACAACTTTTAATTCAACTGTTTTTGGTAACGTCACACCAATTACTTCAGTCCCATAAAATTGGATTTTAACTTCCATGTTTTCTAAGATATAAAGCATTTCATCTTCAACGATTGTAGTTGGAATTTCGTATTGGTCATATGTTTCTAAATCCATAAAAATCTCAATGTCATCTTGGTTGTATAAGTATTGAACTGGTTTTGATTCAATGTATGCTTTTGGCACTTTATCATCTGGACGCATTGTTGTTTCAATTGTAGAACCTGAACGGATATCTTTCAGTTTCATACGCATTACTGTGTTACCTTTACCTGGTTTATGATGACTTGCTTCCAATACTTTGATTAATTTACCATCTTGTTCAAATGTCATACCTGCTTTAAGATCGCTCACTGCTATCATTTTATGATTCTCCTTTTTTCTAACTATACTCTTTACTCATTGTAGCAAATTATCGGAAAATATTCTATAGAAAGACCAGCACTAACCGCTGTTTTTTTCTATATAAAGTGATTTTTTTAAACTTTTTAGATACACCTGTTTTCTTTAAAAGCCTCTAAAGTACTAATTAATCACTAATCAAGCTTTTTTTTGCGACGGAAAGAATAGACAATTACCGCTAGCCAAGATGCGATAGTCACACTCAAGGCGATTTTAAAGAGCACTGTCGAATGATAAGCGACACTTAAACGATTTTTACCGCTTTTTTGTTGAACAATCGGGGTGCCTAGTCCTGTTTTACGGATTTCTTTATCCACCAATTTCTCTCCATTTAACGTTAATTCAGTCGCCCTATATTTAACAATAGGCAGCGCCACTTCTTTACTTTCTTTGCCTTGCCACTCCAACCATAATTTACCATCTGCAACAGTTTTTGTTACTTGATGATTTTTATCAATAATAAGCTCTGCGTAATTTTTGTAGGTATTACCCGTTAGTTTATCATTGATTGGTAAATAATCAGGTGTGGATTTTTGCCAATATTGTAAACTTAGCGCTTTATCTTTAGCAAAAAACGACCTTTTTATTTCATCGTTATCTTTCTTACTAATAATTGTATAATATGATTGATTAAATTCTTTTGGGTTTTTATAATGCCACATGTCTACTGTCGCGTTGATAGCCAAAACTGCTTGTATGATACTCAAAATAACGGCAATGCTTACATACCAACGGAGTCGTGTTTTATGGATACGACCCGAATTAAGAATGAGTGCGAACGAGAAAAGCAATAATACCGTACAAGGAACAAAGAAACGAAATGGAAATTGAATCAATTCAATCAAAGGCACATGTGCCTTCATCAATGTTTCCCATGGTATCACACTGGTTGAAAGAATTAAAAAGAAAGCAGCTGTACTAATTACCACTTTATTTAATTTAGAAAAATCACGCCAATAGCGAATCGTAATAATTAATTGTATGAGCAAAATCACCACAAGAATCATTGGATTTATTAACCAATAACTGCTGTGATTATTAATCGTATTGAGTGACATGTTGTTATTCACAAATGGTGCTAAAATATTATTTTCCTTATATAGATTAAGGTAGCTCACCCATATATTGCAGGTGAGTATAAAGAATAAACCGATAGCCATCGCTAATTGTTTCACCATAAGACTTTTTTCTTTTGAAGCCAACCAACCACTAATTACAAAAGGAAGGTATATTAATCCTAAAATCAGACTTGTAAACACATGCGTTTGAAACATTAATGCCATTAATACTGCCAGTTGTATCGGATGAATACGTTGCTTTGTTATCATATCCCTAAGTGGAATTAAACAGAGCGGTAAAATACTGGCCCCCCAACTAGTAAAGCCTTGTCTAATCGTCCAGTATTGTACTGCAAATGTCGTCATATAGATGATGGCTGCTGCCACACTAATCTTTATTTTGACTTTATTGGTACGTAATAATGCATACATTGAAAATCCTGATAGCAGATACAATATAAAATTAGAAAGTACTTGATAATAAAACCACGAACCACTTGCCAACACTAATAAACCTTGTAGATAGGCAAACAATGGCCCATAAAAAGCATTTACAATACGCCCCGACTCTTGAAAACCAAACATCGAAATGAAATACTGGAAATTACCTGTTTTTATTTGCATCGCGGTATCATAAAATCGATTAAAATGAAAGATTGCATCTGATCCAATAATCATGCCTCGGCTAATAAGGTGAGGTATTATAAAAATAAATGCGACAATAATAATAATTAGAATTGGTGTTAACTTACTCCACTTGAATTTTTTCACGTTTATTAATTCCTTTCATCATTACTGAGAAGTCTATATATCTAGTACTGAATAGTTTTTATTAACCCGGTCATTATTCCTATTATATAGGATTCCGTTGCATTTTTCACTTATAAAGGGAAAAGGTACTATTTCATTTAAACTTCTACAATAAAAATAACCAGTCACCGATAAAACCGCTCACTGGTTACTAAACTATCTATTATTTACCTATACTCAAAAAAGTAGCGATGTTTTTGCAAACTTACTATTTTGCCATATCAATATGTTTGATGTCGTCTTCTAAGTAATAATCTGATACAGATTTAAAGCCAAAAGACCCATAAAATTTTTCCAAGTAGGCTTGTGCTTGTATTTTAACAAGTCTATTCGGGTATCGTTTATTAATTTCAGCTATAACAGTTGTTAATAATTTTTGTCCTTCACCCGTTCCCCGATATTTCGAAGCTGTGATAACACGTCCAAATGTAATATATTCCTCATTATCAATAATACGCGCGTATGCAACTAAATCTTGCTTTTCATCTACCTTAAATACATGTAAGCATGTTAAGTCCTCTATCGTTGGTTCTTGGAAGACACACTCTTGTTCAACGACAAAAACTTCAGAACGTGTATAGAGAATTGCAAATAGCTCTCTTGCTGTCATTTCCTCTAATTTCTTAACTTGCCATTCACTCATACTTCAATCTCCTCCCAACAAAAAATATTATTCCTATAATTTAACACAAAATTAGTAATATACCGAATTTAGGGTATTGTATAGTCTATCATTCTTTTGCTAAATAACTTCTATATTTTATCAATTTTTATAGTTCACCACCACCACTAAGGCTAAGGAAAGTAAAGAAGAACATGTAAGTTAATACTAACCAAGAGATTTTTTTATAAAAAATGCAAATATTTATCAATTAGTCCTTTTTTTGATATAATAATAGATAATACTGACTAATTGAAGTAGGAGGTTCCAACTTGAGAAAAATACTATCTACTCATGATTTACGCGTTTTGCATATTGTTGAGTACCTACATTTACATGAACAACCTTCTGTAAGTGAAATCTGTCGTTTTTTCAATATCACGTCGAAAACATTACGCACTGATATTAATTTTATAAATGAATATTGTATGCCTTTACACATTACAACCCATAATTTTGATGGTATCTTCCTGGATATACCACAAAACTATACCGTTGAATATCTTTATGAAACCATTCTTTCTAATAGTACTGAATTCAAAATAATCGAAACTGTTTTCTTTGATGAAACGCATACCGTTGACTCTTTAGCTGAAAAATTATACCTTAGCACATCAACAGTGCGTCGTCTCATTAAGCGTATTAATAAGGCATTAGTCCCTGAAGCTTTTTCTATCAGCCTTACTCCTCTAAAAATCGTAGGAAACGAGACAAATATTTGTAACTTCATCATCTATTATATCTCTGAAAAATATACGGGTCGAAAAAAACCTTTTTCTATAATACAATTGAATGTCCTTGATAAAATGTTTATTTCAGCTACAAAGTCTAATGGTCACACAGTAAATTTCCCTCAAATTGAAAAATTACGTATTTGGATAATGGTTATTATTATTCGTCTTCAAAATGGGAATCATACCGATGTGTATACACCCTTTTCAGAGGATGTTGATTTGTCTGCACTAGAAAACCCTCTGTTTAAAAACCTTTTCAAACTAACTTTCAAAGTAGAATTAACCGACGAAGTTATCTTTCGATTGTTTTATCCTTTTATAAATGAAAATTTTGCAGTTAATCAAGAAACACTTACTTCTATGGTCCAAAAAAAGTCTGAAGTAGCGGAAAAAGTTACTGCTCTACGTACATTATTAGATAATATTGCTTTAAAAATGAATATCCCACAACCTAACCAAAATGAGGTATTACTCAACCTCTATAATATTAGTATCTTCCAATATGGGAAACCATATATACTATACAATCGTTACCAATATTTTGTTGATAGTATTGAAAAAGATTACCCCGAATTCATCGCTGTCTTCAAAGAAGAACTTAGCAAAAGTAATTTAGGTGAATTAGAGACGCATACAATTAATTCATTTGCCTATACTATTTTTACAAATTGGCAAAATCTAATGCTTGAGCTAGAAAAATTAGCACCCAAAATGTCAGTTGGTTTATTTTTCAATACTGACGTGGAACATATGCGCATGTTAAAAGATAAAATCACATATCTTTTTAATAACAATCTCGAATCGACTATAATAATGGACCTTTCACTCAAGTCATTTACGAAACATGCTCAAAAATACGATATTGTACTGACTAATATAACTGGATTACACGTCAATAATGTGCCTGTATTTTGCGTACCTGTTTTCCCGACAACAAAAGATTGGGTAGTTATTCATAACTACTATGAAAAAAACATAAAAACCTCTCCCAAATGAAATAAGAATGTTCAACCATTCTCTTCCGTCTAAGAAAAAGTTTTTATGAAGTAGCACATTATTTATAGGCATCTTTTATAACATCTGATATTGTATAACTCCTAGTATCAAAACGATTCCGTGATTTTGAGTATTCGAATGGGATACCATTTTGTTGATACACAACTTGTTCAACTTCTAATACCGGTGTTGTTTTTTTACAATTGAGATATTCAATATCATATTTATCTGGAATATCTGCGTGTATTTTACGATAAGCACCACCAATAACCAATCCTAGTTCTTCTTTGATGTATCTGTAAATTGATTTTTCTAATATAGATGGCACTAACTTTTCAACAATACTTGCAACAAAATAAGTTTTTTCTAATACATACGCTTTTTTGTCTACTAAACGTAGACGATGCACAAAGTAAACGGCATCTGTCTCTTTAATCATTAATAATTGTTGGAGTGCTTCATCGGGAAATTCAATTTTAAATTCAATGATTTTACTGGTGATTTCTTTATGTTTCATCTGAACTGTTAGACCTTGGTATTCTATTGCCAAACTATCGTTTTGATTCCATAAGGCATTTTTTAGTACCCGTGTGCCCATACCTCGCTTACGATATACAAGACCTTCCATTGCTAAAATATCAATTGCTTTTTTCACGGTCATACGACTCACTTCGTATTGTTCAGCTAACGTGACTTGATCGGGCAAAAGATTATCGGCCTTATACTCACCGCTTTGTATTTTATGCCTGATATCATCTGCTATCAGTTTATATTTCAGCATCACTTTCACTCCTCTATAACTAAAAAAATGAAGACCAGAGGTCTTCATTTCATTATCGCATAGATTATAACTTTGTTGAAGCATTGACCTTTTCAAATATTTTCAAGAATGGGAACCAGCATAAAACAACAATAACAAGATCGAGTAGTTGTAAAATCCCACCCATCACTGAGTTAGTTGCCATCATCCCACTTAAGAAAATTGGAACTGTCCAAGGTACTGTAACTCCTGTTGGAATCGGGAAGATTCCTAGTGCCATGACCGCATAGTTGAAAGAGGTAACAATGAGTGGTGTGATTACCCACGGAATCATAATCGTCGCGTTCAAAACAATTGGAAGTCCAAAAATAACCGGTTCATTCACATTAAAAACCCCTGGCGCTAGAGCTAAACGACCAATTTCTTTCATCTGTTTATTTTTAAAGAAAAACGCCATCATTAATACAACGGCCAATGTCATACCAGAACCACCTAAACCAACTGTATACGTTTCCATAAATGATTTAGAAATAATATGTGGTAATTCATCACCTAATTTGTAGGCTGCTAAATTTTCTAGTGACAGTGTTTGCCAAATCGGGTCCATTACCGAGTTCACAATCACTTGGCCATGCAAGCCGAAAAACCATAACAACTGAGCAAATAAAAGTGCGACTAATGTTGCAGGTAAACCACTACCTAATCCAACAAGCGGTTTTTGTATAATTGTGTATACAACATCGTGTAAGTTTGTGTTAAAAAAGCCATTGACAGCAGCATTTAAAAGTAAGAATACGGTCAATGTTGTAATCGCAGGAATTAACGCAGCAAAAGAGCGGCTAACTGCCTCAGGTACGCCATTTGGCATCTTAATCGTAATACCTTTTTTAGTGATGCGCACATATATTTCTGCAGCAATGAATGCGGCTATCATTCCGATAAACATCCCTTTTGCACCTAATCGGTCAAGTGAAAGTGCACCTGTAACCGCTGCGCCTTCTGCTGTTTCGAAGAAAAATGGAGTAAGAATTAAGAAAGATGCTAAGGCGACGACACCACCAAATACACCATCTTCACCATAGGATTTAGTAAGATAATACCCAATACCAAATGCTACAAATACTGTCATGATAGACATTGTTGCATTTTGACCATTCCCCAATAATGTATTCAGTTGTAATGAAACATTTTCGGGCCAAAAAGGTAAGTTATTTAATACAACGACAAGTGAACCAAACATTGTTAATGGAAATGCCAACATAAAAGCATCTCTCAGAACAGTTAAATAACGATTTTGGCCTAATTTAGCAGCCAACGGCATCATTTTCTCAGCAAATTTATCAATCCATCCATTCATTTCAATTCCCCCTAATTATCAAACCCATTATTGTCAGCAACAGTTTTAAACCAGTGACCACTTTTCTTAATTGTTCGTTTCCCCTCATTGTCGATATCGACAGACACAAAGCCATAACGGTTCTTATAAGCATTAGTCCATGACCAGTTATCAATTGCTGTCCACATGTGATACCCCTTCACATTACTGCCTTCTTGCAGTGCATCATGAACATAACGGAGATGTCCCGCCACAAAATCAATTCGGTAATCATCTTCTATACTGCCATCTTCTTTTATAAAGCGCGCTTCGTTTTCGACACCCATTCCATTTTCTGAAATAAAACATGGAATATTACCATAATTGTCGCGAAGATTAATTAATAAGTCGTAAACGCCGCGTTCATATATTTCCCAACCGCGGTAAGGATTCATTTTTTTATTTGGCATATCGTACATATCAAAGTAATCATCAGGCATTGGTACTAAAGGATTTTTTGGTGTTTCCTTCGCTTTCACACGGCGAGGATGGTAATAATTAACACCTAATAAATCCACCGTATTCTCCTTAATAATGTCTAAATCATTTGCTTCATATTCGGGGAGCATACCTAACTCTTTTACAATATCAATGAGTTCTTGTGGAAAGGTACCCTTAATAGCCGGATCTAAAAACGAACGATTGAAGAACGCATCACAAATAATTGACGCCTTTACATCCTCTGGATTATTAACATCACGAGGATAGCTAGGTGTGAGGTTTAAAATAATACCAATTTCTCCATCAAGATTTAATTGACGATAAGCCGAAATTGCCATCGCACTTGCTAAATTCTCATGGTACCCAACTTGTATCGCTTTGCGTAAATCAACGATTGCTGGGTAATGAAATTGGTAAAGATAACCGCCTTCGACGGGTACAATCGGTTCATTATTGGTGAACCATTTTTTGACACGATCGCCAAATAATTCAAAACAGATTTTAGCATAACGCACATACGCCTCAACTGTTGCACGACTTTCCCAACCGCCTTTTTCCATCAATGACATTGGCATATCAAAATGATATAAATTGATAAAAGGCTCAATATCATTCGCTATCAGTTCGTCAATGTATTCGTTGTAAAAACGAACCGCATCCTGATTAACTTCCCCATCACCCGTTGGAATTAAACGACTCCACTGAATAGATGTTCGAAAGGAATTATGTCCTGTTTCTTTTAACAATTGAACATCTTCTTTGAAACGCAAATAGGTATACGATGTTTTTTCAGGTCCAACTTGATCAAAAAACAGTTCTGGCTTTTGTTTATACCAATAATCCCATGTACTGTCACCTTTATTATCACCAGGGAATACCCCTTCAGTTTGTGGGCCACTTACCGCTGAACCCCACCAAAAATCTTTTGGAAAATTATATTTCATCATTAAACGCTCCTTTTATAACAAACTTTTTAGTTGTTTAATTTTTCTAAAGCAGCCGCTAAAACATTGCCGCCATTCATCAAACCGTAGTCACTCATGTTGATGACATCTAACTTCACATCTCGTTCACCAATTTGTTGCGCTACTTGTTTTTCAGCATAACGTACTTGTGGGCCTAATAAAATAATGTCGATGACCTCTTTTTCTAACTGTTGTGGCACTTCTGAAACAGAAACTGCGTATATTTTTGCATCTAGACCTTGTTCTTTGGCAGCTGCTTGCATTTTTGTAACCAATAAACTCGTACTCATCCCTGCTGAACAAGCTAACATAATTGTTTTTTCTGGCATTTTAACTTCCTCCTTTTATCAAAAGACTATACTTATGTTTATAATATACTGTACTTTTTAACAATTGTCACGCTTTTTTTGAAAGCGCTTTAAATTTAAAAAGAAATCGCCTTCAATTAATTGAGTATTTCCACATAATTCGGCTATATTTTTGTTGCATCATGAAATATAAATCTTTACGGTATTGACAGCCCTTACATTTTTTGCTAATCTGAAACCAATACCATAGATGTTATTACTTCGGGTAAGCATGCTATTTGTTAATTACTACCTATTTTAATTAGTTAATTTTGGATGTTATCACATTATTGTGAGCATGACCTATTTGCATTTCATAAGAAATGATAAATAGGATTTTTTTTTGGCAGGTGATTTTATGATAATAAAGCGTGTACTTAATAATAATACAGTTATTTCGACCAACAAGAGTGGGTTTGATATCCTTGTCATGGGACGAGGCATTGCCTTTGGTAAGAAAAAAAATCATGAAATCGATATGGAATTAGTTGAAAAAACGTTTTTATTAAGAGATAAATCGATGCAAAATAAATTCACAGAGCTATTGCTTGATGTGCCGATGGAGCATATATTAGTCGCTGAGACCGTTATAAACTTCGGGAAAATCAAGCTCGGAAAAGCCCTCAATGAAATTATTTACGTCAACCTAACCGATCATATACACTCTGCTGTCGAACGTTATAACACAGGAATAATTTTAAAAAACCCTTTGCGTTGGGATATCAAACGCTTCTATCCTGATGAATATGCGATTGGAGAAAAAGCGATTGAAATTGTCCAAAAAAATTTAGGTGTTCAGTTTGAGATAGATGAAGCCGCTTTTATTGCCATTCATTTTGTGAATGCTGAAGAGGGGAAATCCTTCGATTATGCCTATGAAATTGCTGAAATCACAAAAAACATTGAAAATATTATTAAAGAAAAATATCGTACGGAGTTTGATGAAACATCACTTGATTATTACCGTTTCATAACGCATGTGAAATTTTTTGCACAACGTATTTTAACGAGTGACCATTATGATGATGAAGACTCTGAATTACTCATGATTTTAAAAGAAAAATATCGCAATGAATATGAATGTGCCATTCTTATTCATGATTATGTTGAAAAAACATTTGATTACCCTCTTAGTTCAACAGAATTATTATATTTAACCGCACACATTCGACGTATCACTAAAAATTTATAATTAGGGTGCTTGCTGTCACTAAAGACGGCGCATGACCTAAAGCCTTGTTTTTTTGGGGCTTTAGGTCTTTTTTTATTAAAGGAGGAAAAAAGATGGAATATACAAATACTGCAAAAGAAATACTCAAAACGGTCGGTGGCGAAGATAATATTGAATCATTAGTACACTGTATGACTCGCTTACGCTTTGTATTAAAAGATGAATCACAAGCAGATGATGCTTATATGAAAAATATCCCAGGCGTGATGGGTGTAATGAAAAAAGGTGGCCAATATCAAGTCATCATGGGGAATGATGTCGCTTCTTATTTTAAAGAGTTACAAAAAATAAGCACGTTCAGTACCAATGCCAACACAACCAGTTCAAAAAAGAAAAATCCATTTGAAGCTTTTGTCGATATCATTTCTAGTTGTATGTCGCCTCTGATTCCAGCATTACTAGGTGGTGGGATGATTAAAGTTTTACTCATTCTGTTGCCACTAATGGGACTGTTAGATGCAAAGGGACAAACGTATACTATTTTGGCATTTTTTGGTGATGCGCCCTTCTATTTCTTACCGATTATGTTAGCTTATACTGCTGCTATCAAATTTAATGTCACACCAATGCTCGCTGTCAGCGTTGCTGGCATCATGCTTCATCCAAATTTTGTGGCTATGGTAACTGCAGGAGATCCAGTCTTTCTATTTGGAATACCTGTGACACTTGCTTCCTATTCTTCATCCGTTATCCCGATTTTAATAATGGTCTGGTTAATGCAATACATCGAATCTTTTTTCGAAAAAATAATCCCGACTGCTATTAAAAGTTTTATGAAACCTTTACTCATTATTTTGATTTCTGGTTTCTTAGCTCTTGTTGTCGTAGGTCCATTAGGTACGTATGCAGGCGAGTTACTTTCAACAATTATTCTTGGCATTCAAGATAAAGCAGGCTGGCTTGCACTTGGATTGATGGCTGCCTTTATGCCTCTTATCATCATGACAGGTATGCATTGGGCATTTGCACCGATCTTTTTAATTGCCTCACCTGCAACACCCGATATTTTAATTTTGCCAGCAATGTTAGCTTCTAATATTGCGCAAGGTGCTGCTACTTTAGCTGTTTCACTTAAAGCGAAAAATAAAAACTTAAAACAAATTTCAGCAGCCGCAAGTATTTCTGCGTTAGTCGCCGGTGTTACCGAACCAGCTCTTTATGGCGTTAACCTTAAGTTGAAAAAACCACTGTATGCGGCAATGATATCAGGCGGGATAGTCGGTATTTATATTGGCATTACTGGATTAAAATCGTTTGCCTTTGCAGTGCCTTCTGTTGTTTCTTTACCACAATTTATCGGGGGCGGTAGTAATATTAACATCTTTAATGCGCTTGTTGTCACTGTAGGTTCGTTCCTCCTCACATTTATCCTTACATGGATTTTTGGTTTTGATGAGGAACCAGAAAACGCGCCGGTCCCAAACTCGGAAGCTGAAAATACGGTGCAATCTGGCAGTGGCGATACAAAAAAAATTGCTGCCCCAACTTCTGGTAAAGTCGTACCGTTAGAAAAAGTAGCTGATACGGTTTTTTCTGAAAAAATGATGGGTGATGGTATTGCGATTCTCCCTGATGATAATACTTTCGTAGCACCCTTCAATGGTACAGTTACCACAGTCTTCCCTACAAAACACGCCATTGGTTTAACTAGCGATAGCGGCATTGAACTCTTGATTCATATCGGACTTGAGACCGTTTCATTGGATGGGAAATTTTTCACAACTTTTGTTGAAGCTGGTGACACAATTACTGAAGGTCAAAAGCTCGTAGAAGTGGCGTTAGACCAACTTATTGCCGCAGGTTATGACATAACTACACCAGTTATAGTGACAAATACAGACGCTTATATTGATATCATTTCAAAAGATGTGACAACTATTAAAAAATCAGAAACCATTTTATATGTGGTCTAAGGAGGATAAAACAATGCAATTTCCAAAAGATTTTTTATGGGGTGGCGCTATTGCCGCAAACCAAATCGAAGGTGCCTATAATAGTGACGGTAAAGGATTAAGTGTTCAAGACGTTACGCCACGAGGGTGGAGAGAACGACCGACTGAAACACCGACTTCAGATAATATGAAATTAGAGGCGATTGACTTTTATCATCGCTACAAAGAAGATATTCGTTTATTTGCTGAGATGGGCTTCAAAGTATTCCGTCTTTCGATTGCATGGTCACGCATTTTTCCTAATGGTGATGAGCACACTCCAAATGAAGCTGGCCTTGCTTTTTATGATGATTTATTTGACGAGTGTCATAAATATGGGATTGAACCACTTGTTACGCTCTCACATTACGAAACGCCGCTTCATCTTTCTAAAGAATACGATGGTTGGCGTAATCGTGAGTTAATTGGGTTTTTTGAGCATTATGCTCGGACAGTTTTCTTACGCTATAAAGGAAAAGTGAAATATTGGCTCACTTTTAATGAAATCAATTCAATCGCACACACACCTCTATTAAGTGGTGGGATTTATACACCAAAAGAAGAGTTAACTGAACAAGACCTCTATCAGGCGATTCATCATGAATTAGTAGCAAGCGCGCGCGTCGTTAAAGCCTGTCATGACATCTTACCTGATGCTCAAATTGGCTGTATGATTTTGGGAATGCCTGTTTATCCCTTAACACCGCAACCCGAAGATGTGATGAAGGCTTTACAAACAGAAAGAGAAAACTACTATTTTTCTGACATTCAAGTGCGTGGTTACTATCCAAGTTACAGCAAACGATTATTAAAAGAAAAAGGAATCGAACTCGTTATCACACCTGAAGATATCGTTGATTTAAAGCACACGGTCGACTTCGTTTCATTTAGTTATTACATGAGTACATGTGAATCAAGTAACCCTGATCATAAGGGTGGCGAAGGTAATATTATCGGCGGGGTTCCGAATCCTTACTTAGAAGCTAGTGAATGGGGTTGGCAAATTGACCCTGTCGGCTTACGTTTTTATTTAAATACGCTTTATGATCGTTACCAAAAGCCTGTTTTCATTGTCGAAAATGGCTTAGGTGCAGTAGACGAATTAATTACATTACCTGATGGTACTAAAACAGTTTTAGATGACTACCGAATTGCTTATCTCAATGATCACCTTGTACAAGTAGGTGAAGCCATTAAAGATGGCGTTCCTATCATGGGCTATACAGCCTGGGGTTGTATTGACCTTGTAAGTTTCACCACCGCTGAACTAAAAAAACGTTATGGTTTTATCTATGTCGATCGTCATGATGATGGTAGTGGAACTTTCAAACGCTTTAAGAAAAAAAGTTTTTCTTGGTATAAAGAAGTCATTGCGAGCAATGGTACTTCTTTGAAATAATAGCAAAATCCCCTTGTAAATACGTATTTTACAAGGGGATTCTTTATTTATAGGGATACAGTACAATTGCACCTTTATCATACTCTCCAATATAGATATCACTCATTTGATACCCTTTTTCAGTGAGTTTGTCCAATACCCATACCGCATCTTTTTGTATCAAATCCAATACATCTTCATTTATCTGTCCATCGATAATCAATGGGTATTTAATATTATCATCACCGTATTGAATCACAGTTAATTGTCCATTTTGTTCCATTACTGCCCGTTTAACAGTTTTTATCTCATAAATACCTAATGCCCTTAGTTTAAAAGTGAGGTCATTGCCTGATATACCTGCTCGTAAGCAAGCCTCCACAATTACTTTACCATTGATAATAAGACCCACAGGTCGTCCATCAATGATATTTTTGGCAAAACGATTATGATTTTTCAAGAATTTCAGAGTAAATACCACAATTGTCCAAATAACGAGCACTAAGAAAAATTGTAAGATTGTAATGTCTTGATTGTAGATCACACCACCGATAATACCACCCAACACATAATTTTGAACCTGATCCATTGCTGAAGATGGCGCTAAATTACCTTTACCCAGTAAATTTATTTGAAAAATCAAACAGATAAACCCTAAACTTAGCTTCACAATCGCTGTATAATATAGTTCCATTATTAATATGCCCTCATTTCTTACTTATGTGTTTTAACGATATCAATATTCTTATCTAACAACTTAACTTCCTTTAAATGATACGCTTCTAAGTTAGGGTTAAGTTCTACCTGATAATAGGAGTCTTCTAATTTAATAATCATATCATTGCCTACACTCGTCGTATTTACCAATATTTTTGATGTCGGTACTTGTTCTTCATTGCTAACCGATTCAATAAAAACAGCCATTTGAGCTGATTGTGATAAATTATTTTGATCCTGCGAATAATCCGTGAATTGTATGCCGATAATAAATATTAAAAGCAAGCAAAAAATTATGCTAAGATCACGATATTTTGTCTGCAATTTATCACGCATATACTTAAAAGTCACAAAACTTAAAAAAAGTAAAATAACGATTGTTAAACCATACTTCACATAATTAGTTAGATTAGATTCATTCATGAGATATTCATATGTATAAAATGACATGTTATTTGACACCTCCCTATATATCTCTTTATTTTACCTAACGTCTTATTCATACGTCAATATCAATTCCTTATACACTCATCAAAAGGGTCTGCTTTTGATACTCTAAATATACCTCACATCTTGAATAATAAATGATGTAACTAAAAAAACGCCAAGACTTTTTTGCAAAAGTCTTAACGTTCCATTTTATTTTATGATTGAATACCACTAATTATAATCTTATGATTAGTCGTAAATAAAATCATGCCTTTATTTAAGTTCGAAATTGTATACTTCTTTGCCTGCTTTATCAAGCACTT
>NZ_JAFYUW010000099.1:0-5355 GCF_017549435.1 Brochothrix sp. | reverse complement strand
TGCCCCTTCACCATCTTCAGCTACTTTTTTCGATAACACTGTGCAGACATATAATAACGCTTCTTTAAAGAGAGTCATTTCAGGATGATGTGCTGAAATAGGCTTATTACCTGCCATCCCGTTTGCCATTACCAATACCATATCATTTGTTGAGGTATCACCATCAATCGTAATTTGATTAAAAGAGGCCTCGATGGTTTGACGTAACAACTTATCTAAATAGGCACCTTCTATCGCTGCATCCGTTGTGATAAAACCAAGCAAGGTTGCCATATTTGGATTAATCATCCCGCTGCCTTTTGCTGCTCCTGCAATTGTAACGCGTTGCCCATCAAGTTGGATTGTAATGCACACGTCTTTAATTGTTTTATCAGTAGTCAAAATTGCTTCTTGGAATCCTTTACCATTGCTCAGTTGCTCATCTAATTGGGCGATTCCATCTAGTACAAGAGGCATATTCAAAGGCACTCCAATAACGCCGGTTGATGCAACCGTCACATACTCTTCTGGCACGTTAATTTTTTTTGCAGTCGCAAGACGCATTGCATAGGCATCTGCTAAGCCTTGTTTACCTGTACACGTATTTGCGTTGCCACTATTAACAATCAACACTTGTGTTTCAGCGGAGCTCGCAAGGCTATCTTGTGTTACCGTAATTGGCGCTCCTTTAAAACTATTCTGTGTATACACTGCCGCCGTTTGTGCAGGCACTTCCGAATATATTAAGCCAATATCCTTTTTCATCCGTTTTAACCCTGCATGTAACCCATCTGCATAAAAACCTTTTGGTGTTGCTATATGACCCTCATGTACTAAGTTCATCTGCTCCCTCTTTTCTTATGTAAACATCGGGACAATCGGTAAACCTAAGGTTTCATCCCAGCCCTGACTGATATTTAAATTTTGTACCGCTTGTCCTGCTGCGCCTTTTAAAAGATTATCTATCACAGTGACAACTGTCAGACGACCTGTTCGTTCATCTTTATGCCAACCAATATCACAATAATTACTCCCAATTACTTGTTGAATGGTAGGAATCTTTTCACCCGATAATCTAATGAACGGATCAGTAGCATACCGGTCTTGATATATTTTTTTTATCGCTGATGTGCTTAAAGTTGTCGTCACATACATTACCGCCATTAATCCTCTTGCAATCGGAAGCAATTGTGTGGTCATTGTTAGTGGATCAACTGCTTCATTCACCCAACCTAATTGTTGTTCAATTTCGGGTAGATGCTGATGCGCATTCATCTTATATGGCTGTAGATTATCATGTGTTTGCATAAAATGCGTGGCTTCTGATAAGGCTTTTCCAGCACCTGAAACACCTGATTTTGCGTCAATAATTACTGATGGAATGTCTAATTTCTCATAGAGAGGTGTAAGTCCTAATAAAATAGCAGTAGCATAACACCCAGGATTTGAAATAAGCATTGCACCCTGTAATTTATCATGATGCCATTCGCTTAAACCATAAACAGCTTGATTGATCAACTCTTGTGATGCAGCTTCATTTTGATACCATTTTTCATAGTCTTCACGCTTTTCTAAGCGCAAATCACCTGATAGGTCAATCACTTGGATTTTTTTCAAATCCAACTGCGGAATTAAATCTTTTGCAATGCCTGCTGGTGTGGCAAAAAAGACAACATCAGCTTCCTTTGAAATTTTAACTGGCTCAAATGGTTCGACTGCTAAATCATAAGGTGTCTGTTGCACCAGTGGATAAATAGTGGATAATAATTCGTTGTCACCTCGTAAACTATGCAGTGAATTTAATGTCAGTTGAGGGTGTTGACTAATCAAACGGATTAATTCCAAGCCACCATAACCTGTTGCTCCAACAATTGCTACTTTCACATGACCCCTCCTAAAAAAGAATATACCTTAGTATAACTATGCATAATTATAAAGTCAAGTTACATATTTATACATTATTCAGAATAGGCTGATTTTGGTTATTTTGTATAAAAAAAGACAACAAACTTGTATACATCTACAAATTTGTTGCCTACTTATTTATTGATTAAGCTGTATTTTCAAACGTTCCACTGCTGCTTGTGGTATCCCAATTTTTGTAAACTCTTCATTAGGCGCTTCTTTCATTTTTTGAATAGAACCAAAATGTTTTAATAATTTTTGTTTACGTTTAGGTCCAATACCCTCTATTCCATCTAGTTTTGAACTAAAACTGTTTTTACTGTGCAATTTTCGATGGAACGTTATTGCAAAACGATGGACTTCATCTTGAATACGTTGCAATAGATAGAAGCTTTCTGAACGTGGATTTAAATACATTGCATCTAGCGGATCACCGAACACTAGATAACTAGTGTTATGCTTATCATCTTTCGCCATTCCTGCAACAGGTACATCAATTCCTAATTCATTTTGCAAAACATCTTTGGCAACATCTACCTGCCCTTTACCACCATCAATTAAAATTAAATCAGGCATCGGTAATTGTTCCTTTAAAACTCGCCAATAGCGGCGTCGTACAACTTCACGCATTGTTGCATAATCATCAGGTCCATCAACTGTTTTCACTTTATATTTACGGTATTTAGAACGTGAAGGTCGCCCATCTTCAAAACAGACCATCGCTGAAACAGGATCTGTCCCTTGAATATTTGAGTTATCAAATGCTTCAATTAAACGTGGCGTGGGGATTGACATGGCTTCGCCCAATTCTTCAACCGCACCAATTGTTCGCTCATCATTACGAGCAATCAATGAGAATTTTTGTTTTAATGCAATACTGGCATTTTCATGCGCTAATACCGTTAAATCTTTCTTTTTACCACGACGTGGAACCAAACATGGCACTTCTAACAATTCTTCAATCAATTCATTTTCAACAGAATCCGGTAAAAATATTTCTTGAGGTAACAAATGATTGGCACGTTTATAAAACTGTGCGATGTACGAAGTAAACTCATCAGCAGCTTCATCATAAATCGGAAAGAGCGACACATCACGTTCAATCAATTTACCCTGACGCACAAAGAAAACTTGTACACACATCCAGCCTTTATCAACCGCATAACCAAATACATCACGATCTGTAAAATCGTTCGATGTCATTGTTTGTTTTTGAATAGTCATTTCAATGCTCTCCACTTGATCACGGTATTCTGCAGCTTTTTCAAAATCAAGTGTTTCAGCTGCTGCAGCCATCTTCGTTTGCAACTGTTTGACGACAGCTTGATGACCACCATTTAAAAATTTAGCAATCTTCACAATCATATCGTTATATGTGGCAGTCGATACGGTGTTTACACAAGGACCTAAGCATTGGCCCAAGTGATAATATAAACAAGGACGTCCCGGTATTGCCTTACATTTTCTCAATGGATACAACTTATCAAGAATTTTTTTTGTTTCATTAGCTGCCGATACATTCGGATAAGGTCCAAAATATTTACCTTTATCGTTCAATATTTTTCGAGTAATGACTAAACGTGGGTGACGTTCATTCGTAATCTTAATATACGGATAGGTTTTATCATCTTTCAACATAATATTATATTTCGGATCATGTTTTTTTATTAAATTGATTTCTAACAATAAAGCCTCAACATTTGATTGTGTAACGATATATTCAAAATCAACAATATCAGCAACTAAACGTTGTGTTTTACCATTATGAGTACCTGTAAAATATGAACGCACGCGATTTTTAAGTATTTTGGCCTTCCCAACATAAATAATCGTACCGTTGGAATCCTTCATTAGATAACAGCCTGGTAAATCTGGTAAAAATTCTAATTTATGTTTTATTAATTCATTCATGGCTAAACACTCCTATATTACAAAGTATACTCACAGTTGGTTACTGTCGCAACTATAGAGACTGTCACTTCTTTTTCGATTAAATGATTTTTTTGATATGATTAGCTTGCAACCGTTCAGAGTCTGTAAGATAATGACTATAATAAACAAAAATAGAAAAGAGGCTTTCCTCATGAACGACATCCTCTCATTCCAAACGAACGCTCCCGTTGATCGTCAACTGGTGTGGCGCTCAATTTGTGAGACCTATATACAGCATTATCTCGAGCAGGATGATGATTTTTTAACATATTCCGATTATCTCGAACCATTTTCTGATGAAACTTTAAACTCTTTATTATCAACATTATTAGCCAGCTATTTTTCTGAGCATGCGATGGGTAAAATTATCTATGAACAAATTGTCAGTGGTTTGAAAATCCCTGAATATCAGATAGAACGTGTTGCTCATTGGTTTGATGACAGTGTCATCAGCTTATTTGATGTGCTAGAACAAACACCTGAAAATAACTGGTTGATCTACAATCACCTTGATACAAACGAATACCTCGTTAATCATCGCACATTAAACGGTTTATCACTATACAATGATAAACAATTAGACCAATTGTTTCATATGACACTTGTAAGAGAAAAAAATTATTATTATGCGCTTGAAAATACGATAACTTTAGGGACTGCGGAAGAACGTTTAATTTTTTCACTTTTAAATGCCGCACCACATACGGGATTAAACCCTGCTTTAACTAAGCAACAACAACTATTTTTCAATTTAACGTTTACACTTGATTTCCATCTAGAAAATGATAGTGATGATATAAAAAGTTTTATTGATAATGGTTTGCTTAAATATGAAGCATTATTGTTATTAGAAAATGAATTTCAACATTATTCATCTGATGAAGAACAACATGTTGCTCGCCATTTATTAGGAGAAGTTTTTCAACAAATGACGACATCGTCTGAGCTAAAAAATGCTAATATTAACTCTCTTGCAGCAGCCGTCACTTATTTACTACAACAAGAACCGTTCCTATTTGGTGCGCATGAAACACAAAACCAAGTCGCTCAACGCTACAACGTTTCAATTTCAACCATTCGCAAATGGTATCGCTTTTTGAAAAATGAATTGAGCCCCTTTATCGACTCTTATCAGTAACTACTATCATCGTTGCAAATTTATTTGCTTAATAATACCATTTCTTAAGGACATTCAGTTACATCACTGAGTGTCCTTTTTCGATACTATCTTTTTCTGCACAAAAAAGAGCAATGTTGATGACATTGCTCAAAATTGAAAATAACACTGTAGTAAGAGCTTAATGAATCCCTGTTTTACGAACAGCTTTATCATATAGTTGGTACGTTTTGTCATCTTTAATTGTCGCGTTAGTACTTGCTTCAATTGCTAATGTTGAATTTGCACCACTGACTAACACTCCACCATCCGTTTGTTTATAAGCGATAAATAGATACAACTTTTCTTTTTGTGGCAAGCGATCATGTTCAAATAACATTAACTTATCACCTTCGCGACTAATACCACCGGACTTTATAATT
>NZ_JAFYUW010000098.1:0-10240 GCF_017549435.1 Brochothrix sp. | reverse complement strand
CAATCGCTCTCCCTTTTTCTACTCTTATTATTTATTCAATAGCGCAAGTATTGCTCAATAGATACTTAAGACAATATTTTAGCTGTTTTAATACGATTAAAATTGTTTGAAAAAGAGCTTTTTGACTTCGAACTATACAAATTTATACAAAAAAACAGCTACACAAATGTGCAGCTGTTTTGGTAATAATTTTTAAATAACAGTTGATTGTTAAGCAATTTTGCGAATGCTTAGTTTTTCTCTGGTTTGTCTAACAATGCTTTAATTGATAAGTTAACACGGCCTTTGTCATCTACAGCGATAACTTTAACCATGATTTCTTGATCCATTTTCAACACGTCTTCAACGTTAGCAACGCGTTCATGCGCTAATTCAGAAATATGTGCTAAGCCATCTGTTCCTTTGAAAATCTCGATAAAGGCACCAAATTTCTCGATACGACGTACTTTACCCAAGTAGCTTGCGCCAACTTCAGCTTCACGTACAATGTTACCGATAATTTCTTTAGCGTTGTTAATCATGTCTTGATCAAGTGAAGCAATGTAAACTGTTCCATCTTGTTCAATATCAATCTTAACGCCTGTTTCTTCGATGATTTTGTTAATTTGTTTTCCGCCGGGTCCAATCACATCTTTGATTTTCGCTGGTTTAATTTGCATTGTAACGATTTTAGGAGCATATGCGCTTAGCTCTGGACGCGTTTCAGAAATAACACCCATTAAGTGAGCTAAAATATGTTCACGACCTGCTTTTGCTTGAGCAAGAGCTTCTTCAAGGATTTGACGGCTTAAGCCATCAACTTTAATATCCATTTGTAAAGCAGTGATACCTTTTGTAGTACCTGCTACTTTAAAGTCCATATCGCCGAAATGATCTTCCATTCCTTGGATATCTGAAAGAATTGTATAATCATCGCCAACTTTTACTAAGCCCATTGCAATACCAGCAACAGGAGCTTTAATTGGTACACCAGCATCCATTAATGCCAATGTTGACCCACAAATACTTGCTTGAGAGCTTGAACCGTTAGATTCTAAGACTTCAGATACAACACGAATTGTGTATGGGAATTCTTCTTCGCTAGGGATAACTTGTAGTAAAGCACGTTCACCTAATGCACCGTGACCAATTTCACGACGACCTGGTGCACGTTTTGGACCTGTTTCACCAACAGAAAACTGCGGGAAGTTGTAATGGTGCATGTAACGTTTCGTTTCTTCTTCACCTAAACCATCAATGATTTGGTGTTCACGTAAGGGACCTAATGTACAAACTGTTAAAGCTTGTGTTTGTCCACGTGTAAAGAGTCCAGAACCGTGAGTACGTGGTAAAATACCAACTTCTGATGCTAACGGACGAATCTCGTCAACTTTACGTCCATCAGGACGAATTTTATCGATTGAAATCAAACGACGCATTTCATCTTTTTCTAAGTCGCTCAAGATGCTTTTAAATTCGCCTAAAATATCAGCCAATTCAGCTTCTTCAGCATATTTTTCTTCATAAAAAGCAAGTGCAACTTCTTTTAAATCATCAATTGCAGCTTCGCGTGCTTTTTTCTCTTCAGTTTTAATAGCAGCTTTCATGTCAGCTTCGTAATCTGCTTTTACTTCAGCAACATAGGCTGGATTTGGAACAAATAACTTAATTTCACGTTTTTCTTTTCCAACAGCAGCAACGATTTTTTCTTGGAATTCAACCAAACGAATGATTTCCTCGTGACCGAACATAATAGCGCCTAACATTGCTTCTTCATCTACTTCTTTTGCCCCAGCTTCAACCATGTTGATTGCGTCTTTTGTTCCAGCAACAGTTAACTCGATGTCACTTTCTTTTTTCTGAGCAACAGAAGGGTTGATGATGTATTCACCGTTCACACGACCAACATGCACACCAGCAATTGGGCCTTCAAAAGGAATATCAGAAATACATAATGAAATTGATGAACCGATCATAGCAGCGATATCTGGTGCACAATCTTGTTCAACGCTCATTACTGTATTTGTGATTTGAACATCATTACGGAAACCATCTGCAAATAACGGACGGATCGGACGGTCAATTAAACGCGCAGTTAAAGTTGCGTGTTCACTTGGACGACCTTCACGTTTGATGAACCCTCCTGGAATTTTACCTACAGCGTAAAGTTTTTCTTCATAGTTGACAGTCAACGGGAAGAAATCATAAGGTTTCGGGTTTTTAGAACCCACAGAAGCTGTTAAGACAACTGTATCACCATAACGAATGAAAGCTGCGCCACTTGCTTGTTTTGCGATTTGGCCCACTTCGATTACGAATGGTTTACCGCCTAGTGTTGTTTCAAATACTTGTTTTTCAGTCATTAAAATAGTCCCCTTCCAAATTATAAAAATAAAACAGATCTGCACCGATTATAAGTAATGGTAAACACCATTTATCCAAAAAACTAACAATAAAGTTGTGTGATACTCACTATGCTATTCGCATACAAAGAATTAGTTAAAAAGCACCTTAAAGTCACTTTTTTGGATTCATAATCATGGCGTCAGTCTGTCTAAAATCAAATAAAAATGCGGGAGAACTTTCTCCCGCATTAATACAATCGTTAAAATTAACGACGTAATCCTAAACGTTGGATTAATTCACGGTAACGAGGAACTTCGTTGTTACGTAAGTAAGTCAACAAGTTACGACGACGACCGATCATTTTCATTAAACCACGTTGAGAATGGTAATCTTTTTTGTGTTCTTTTAAGTGACCGTTTAAAGAGTTGATATCAGCAGTCAATACAGCGATTTGAACTTCTGGTGAACCAGTGTCCCCTTCGTGTGTTGCGTATGCTTTGATGATTTCAGCTTTTTCTTGTTTTGAGATAGCCATTTTCTTTTCACCTCCAAATATTTTAAGTAGCCCCAGTTACTGAGCAAGCGCTGGTGAAAGTCGACAAGCCAAGTAAAGGTTAGTACACAAGGTACAATAGATACTATACACAATAATCGTCGTTAAATCAACTATTTATGTTAATTATCTTTTGATTGTCCGTTAAAAAAGTCACGCGTGTTAATTTCATCCAACTTCAACTGTTCAACCAATCCTTCAATGCCGTTAAATTTCAATTCTGGACGGAAATATTTATGCCATTCAATGATCACTTCTTCGCCGTATATTTGATCATTAAAATCAAGAATATAAACCTCTGTCGAGAGAATTTTTTCATCTTTAAATGTGATATTATAGCCTACGCTTGTCATACTTTCATAACAGACGCCGTTAACAAGAATACGCGTTGCGTAGACACCGATTGGCGGCAACATCAGATCATGGTCAGTTAAAATGTTGGCAGTTGGGAAACCGATGGTCCGGCCACGTTTATCGCCGTGAATAACAGTTCCTTTTGTTTCATAAGGACGTCCCAATAGTTTAGTCACAGCTTCCATATCACCTTCGTTTAAATAACGACGGATCACAGTTGAACTGACTTTATCGTTCATATCGCTTAATTTACCAACTGTTGTCACTTCAAATTGCCCATTGCCATACTCGGCTAGTTGTTCCATTTTACCAGCGCCAAATTTACCGTATGAATAATCAAAGCCAGCAACAACATGCACAGCTCCTAATTCAGAAATGTACTGTTGTACAAATTCTTCAGGAAGCAAGCTTGAAAAATGTGAAGTGAAACGTGTGACGTATAATATATCAACGCCTAATTTTGCCATTTCATCGCCCTTTTGAGCGAGTGGCGTTAAGTATTTGACTGTTTTTTTCACTTTGCTTAATACCATTGATGGATGTGGATCAAATGTCATTACTGCGCATTTAATGCCACGTTTTTTCGCTTCTGCTGCAGCTTCTCGAATAACAGCTTGATGGCCACGATGCACACCATCAAAAAAACCTAGTGCAAGTACAATCGGTTCTGTTGTTTTAAATTCAGCAGCCAACGGGTGATGTAAACGTTTAATTTCCAATAATGTCAATCCTTTCTATGATGGGTTCAATCCTTAGTTTGAACCGTTTGTTTTAAGAATCATTTTTTCTGGTTTCCACATGCCCTCTTTGCGTGGGTGCGGTTTGTAAACAGCGACTAAAACATCATTATAAAGCAATGCACGAAGTTCGACTGTATCGCCTGGCTTAACTTGTACTTCTTCTTCTGTTAAGGATCCACCGTGTTTAACGGTTGAATGGGCAGCATCTGAAAGATTTATTTTTGTTAAGTTTTGTACCGCTAACATCATATCATATAAAAAGTCTGCTGGCGTGTCTGTTGCTTTCCACTCGTTTAATTCTTCAAGCGTTATACAATCTTCACGCGTAAAAGTGCCACTCATTGTACGTACAAGGTCTTCCATATGTGCCGGGTAACCTAATAGTTCACCGAGCATTACTGCTAATGTACGGACGTATGTGCCTTTACTACAGTCAATTCGAATTTTAAAGCTAGGGTTCTCAGCATTAACGACACCTGAATCTAAGCGTTCTAATGCATGAATTGTCACTTGACGCTCAGGGCGTTCTACTTCAATGCCAAGGCGTGCGTATTCATACAGTTTCCGACCATTTACTTTGACAGCTGAAAACATCGGTGGGATCTGTGTAATTTCTCCGGTCAATGCGTTTAAAGCAGCTTGAACGGCATCTGGGCTAATATCTGTGGTAAGCGCCTTTGTTTCAACAACTTCTCCCGTCGCATCTTCCGTTGTAGTGGTACTCCCAAGACAAATCGTTGCCTCATACATTTTTCCAGTAGCCGTCATGTACTCGGATAATTTGGTAGCCTTACCGATCATAATCGGTAAAACACCTGTTACAGCTGGGTCAAGTGTGCCGGTATGACCGACTTTTTTTGTACCTAAAATCTTGCGCAATTTATAGACGCAATCATGTGAGGTAATGCCTGCGGGTTTCCACAGTGCTAAAATACCGTTCATTAGTCTCCTCCTCAAAAATAAAAACGCCCGCATACGTCGATAAACCTACGTTTGACAAGCGTTTTCTATATGTTACATTAATTAATCATTTTTGTTTAAGTTACGTAATAACTCATCAATATGGTTACCGTATTCTACTGATGCATCAATTTCAAAAAAGATTTCTGGAACGATACGTAAACGAATACGTTTACCAATTTCAGTGCGAATAAAGCCTTTAGATTTCTCTAAAGCAGCCATGCTGTTTTCTTTATCTTTTTCATGTCCCATAACAGAGACATAGACATTCGCTTGTGATAAATCACCAGTCACACGAACATCAGTTACTGTTACAAACCCAAGATTAGGATTTTTTAGCTTTTGGCTAATAATTTCGCCTAATTCTTTTTTCATTTGATCGCCTACGCGTTCTGCACGTAAATTACTCATCTATTTCACCTCAAGATAGCGTGATAACCCCTCAATAATTAAGGGGTTTTTCACGACTTATAGTATTATTTTTTCGGTTTACGTTTAATTTCTTCCATGATGTATGCTTCAATGATATCGTCTTCTTTCATATCGTTGAAGTTTTCTAATGTTATCCCACACTCGAAACCAGTTGTAACTTCTTTTGCATCGTCTTTGAAACGTTGCAATGAAGCAAGTAAACCATCGAAGATAACAATGCCGTTACGGATAACACGGATTTGACTCTTACGTGTAATTTTACCATCCGTTACGTATGTTCCAGCGATAGTACCAATTTTAGATACTGAGTAAGTTTGACGGATGATTGCTTTACCAATCACTTTCTCTTCAAACACAGGATCTAACATACCAGTCATTGCTGATTCAATTTCATCAATTGCGTTGTAGATAATGTTGTGTAAACGGATATCTACTTTTTCGATTGATGCAGCTTCTTCAGCTTGAGGTGTTGGACGAACGTTGAAACCAATAACAATTGCATTTGATGCAGCTGCTAAAGTAACATCTGATTCGTTGATAGCACCAACGGCAGTATGAATAATATCAACACGAACACCTTCAACTTCGATTTTACGTAATGATGCAGCTAATGCTTCTGCAGAACCTTGTACATCTGCTTTGATGATAACATTAACATTTTTCATTTCGCCCTCTTTCATTTGTTCGAAGAGGTTTTCTAAGCTTACACGGTTGTTCGAACGACGATGTTCAACAACAGCACGAGCTTCACGTGTTTCACCAACTGCACGCGCTTGTTTCTCATCAGCGAACACAACGAAGTGATCACCTGCTTGAGGAACTGCGTTTAAACCAGTGATTTCAACAGGTGTTGAAGGACCAGCAGTTTTAACACGACGACCTAAATCGTTGACCATAACGCGGACACGACCATAAGTATGACCAACAACAATTGAGTCAGTAACGTTTAATGTACCATCTTGTACTAATAATGTTGCAATCGGGCCACGGCTCTTATCAAGACGTGCTTCAATTACTGAACCAATAGCAGTACGTTTAGGGTTAGCGCGTAATTCTTGTACTTCTGCTACAAGAAGAACCATTTCTAACAACTCGTCTAAGTTTTGACCAAATTTAGCTGAAATTGGTACGAAGATTGTATCTCCACCCCAAGATTCAGGCACTAAGCCATGCTCAGTTAAAGCTTGCATTACGTTATCTGGATTTGCATCCGGTTTATCAATCTTGTTAACCGCAACAATAATTGGAACATCTGCTGCTTTAGCATGGTTGATTGCTTCAATTGTTTGAGGCATAACACCATCATCAGCTGCTACAACTAAGATTGTAATATCGGTAATTGACGCACCACGAGCACGCATTGTTGTAAAGGCAGCATGTCCCGGTGTATCTAAGAAAGTGATTTTTTTACCTTCAAGTTCAAGTTGGTAAGCACCAATATGTTGAGTGATCCCACCAGCTTCACCATCAGTAACTTTTGAGTTACGCAAGTTATCAAGTAAAGTTGTTTTACCGTGATCGACGTGTCCCATGATTGTTACAACAGCCGCACGTTCTGTTAAATCTTCAGCTTTTGTTTCTTCATCAAAGTAAAGGTTCAAGTCACTTGTATCAACTTTAACTTCTTCTTCAACTTCTACGCCGTAATCTTTACAGATTAATTCAACAGCATCTTTTTCTAATGATTGGTTAATTGTAGCAACAACACCAAGCATAAATAATTTTTTGATAACTTCTGAAGCTTCACGACCTAATGCTCTAGCTAATTCACTGACTGTCATTGTTTCGTCAATCGTGATTTTTTTAGGAAGTGGCACTAACATACGTTGTTTTTGAGCAGCAATTTGACTTGCTGATTGTTTTGGTTTGCGACGACGACGGTTGTTGAAACGGTTACCTGGTGTATAACGGCTGTTACCACCACGGTTGTTTCCTCCGCCAGTTGCTGGAGATGCTGCTGCCGCTGCTTTTGAAGCTGCAGATGGCGCTGGTGCTGCTTTTTTCTCCGTTGTTTTAGTTGTTGATGCTACAGGTTTTGCTGCAGGCTTGTTTGTTTTAACATCAGCTTTTTTTGTCGATGCATCTACTTTTTTAGCAGCTGGTTTAGCTGCAGGTTTTGGAGACGGCTTAGACGTTGCTGGCTTATTATTTTTAGTATCCGTTGCTTTTTCCACCTTATCTAACTCTTTAGTTTGAGCTTTATTTTTAGTTTGTTTAGGTGCTTCAATTTTTGCAGCATCTAATTTTTTCACTACTTCGTCATCTAACATTGACATATGATTGGTTACAGGGATTCCCATGTTATTCAATTCGTCAATTATTAACTTGTTTGTAACTCGTCTTTTTTTTGCGTATTCATGAATTCTGATTTTCGCCATGTCGAGCACCTCCGTTATTTGTCAGACAGTAATGAACGTATTTTCTTGGCAAATCCTCCATCAAGTACTCCTAAAACCACGCGATCAAATTTACCTATCGCAGCGCCTAAAGTTTCACGGGTGCCGAACAAGACATAAGGTGTCTCGTAATAAGTACATTTATCGATTAATTTCTTTTGAGTACGTTCTGAAGCATCTGTTGCGATGATGACCAATTTAGCTTTCGATTTTCTCGCATCTGCAATAACAAAATCTTCACCGGCAGTAATTTTGCCCGCTCGCATTGCCATTCCAATTGACGATAATACGCTATCACTAGTTTGCATTGTTGACCTCATTTTCCAAATAAGTTATCACATCATCATAAAATGTAGATAAATCATTTTTAGCATTAAATGCCGTTCCTAAGCTGTTGCGTTTTTTCGCTTTTTTTGCGACGTCAACAGACTTGGTTATATAAGCGCCACGTCCAGGTAGTTTCCCACCCGGATCAATAGCGATTGTACCATCTTTAGAATAAGTGATTCTAAGCAAATCTTGCTTAGGTAAACGTTCATTGGTGATGATGCATTTACGTAAAGGCGTTTTTTTCACCATGATCTAACCTCCGTTGCCAATTATTCTGCTGTTTTTTCTGCTGTATCGATATCAACTACAAATGTAGGCGCTGCTTCAACTTCTGCTTCGGTTACTTCTTCAGCAACTTCTACAGGTTCAACAACAGCAACATCTTCTTCGATAACTGTTTCCCCTTCAACGCGCGGGAAAATACCTAATTCAGCAGCATTTGTTTCGTTTTTGATGTCGATTTTCCAACCAGTTAACTTAGCAGCAAGACGCGCGTTTTGGCCACGTTTACCAATAGCTAATGATAATTGATAATCTGGAACAACGACAGTTGTTGATTGGTTGTTTTTATCGACCGTTACGTCAACAACCTGTGCAGGACTTAACGCATTAGAAACAAATTCTACTGGGTTTTCAGACCATTCAACAATATCAATTTTTTCACCTTTTAACTCATCAACAATCGCTTGTACACGTTGTCCTTTTGTTCCGACACAAGCACCGACAGCGTCGATTTCAGGATCAGATGAAAAGACAGAGATTTTAGAACGATCGCCAGCTTCACGTGAAACTGATTTGATTTCAACTAAACCATCATAAATTTCAGGCACTTCAATTTCAAACAAGCGCTTTAACAAACCAGGATGTGTACGAGACACATAGATTTGAGGACCTTTAGATGTTTTTTCAACTTTCGTAATATAAACTTTGATACGGTCATGTGCATGGTAACGCTCATTAGGCATCTGTTCATTTTTAGAAAGAATCGCTTCAACTTTACCTAAGTTAACGTAGATAAAACGTGAATCTTGACGTTCTACAATCCCCGTCATGATATCATCTTCACGATCGATAAACTCGTTATAAATGATGCCACGTTCAGCTTCACGTACACGTTGTGTAACGACTTGTTTAGCAGTTTGTGCTGCAACACGTCCAAAATCACGTGGTGTCACTTCAATTTCGACTGTATCTCCGACATTAAAGGCACTGTTATATTCATGTGCTTGCTCCAATGTAATTTCAAGACGCGAATCAAGAATCTCATCAACAACTTCTTTTTGTGCAAATACATGCATTGAACCTGTTGTTTGGTTGATATCTACACGTACATTTTGCGCTTGGTCAAAGTTACGTTTGTAAGCAGACTCTAAAGCCGCCTCTAATGCTTCAATAATAAAATCTTTGTCAATGCCTTTTTCATTCTCTAAAACCGTAAGAGCATCTAGCAATTCTGTGCCCATTTTGTCCACTCCCTTATTAAATTATCTCACTTGTTAAAACTGAATAGCTAAACGCGCCATTGCAATTTTACTAATGTCAAAATCAATGTCTTGGTCATCAATTGTTACAGTGACTGTTTCGCCATCGTAAGCTTTTAAGTAACCTTCATGCTCTTTGCTATCTTCAAACGGTTCGTACAACTTCACGTTAATGAATTGCCCGATTGCGCGTTCGAAGTCGCGTTTTTTCTTCAGTGGACGTTCTGCCCCTGGAGATGAAACTTCGAGGAAATAGTTTTGTTCGATTGGATCCAACTCATCTAATTTCTCACTAATTTCACGGCTAACGGCAGCACATTCTGAAATATCAATGCCTGCTTCCGTATCAACATAGATACGTAAAAACCAATTTGACCCCTCTTTAAGGAATTCCACGTCAACTAATTCGACATTTAAGCCGGCAACGATTGGTTCCGCAATTGCTGTGATTTGATCTGTAATTTTACTCATTTCGACCTCCTAACCTATGTTTACAACACGTTGGATGTAGCCATATTCGTGCTGATGTCAAAACGAAAGAGTGGGCGTATACCCACTCTCCGTTGACAACTATCTAAACTTTACATACTAAATATAGCATAAAAACGCTACTGTTGCAACAATCTGCCTTAAATGTCTGTTGTTGTTCAGACGAGGCTAAAAAATAAT
>NZ_JAFYUW010000097.1:0-17626 GCF_017549435.1 Brochothrix sp. | reverse complement strand
GATCACTATGTTCATGTGAGATTAATATCGCATCAATATCTGCCAAAGAACGTCCGACTGATTGGCAAAGCTCTTCCATTTTTTTGCCGCTGTGCCCACAATCAATTAATAACAATTGATTATCTGATTCAATCAATGTTGCGTTACCTGAACTTCCACTTGTTAAAAATGAGTAACGCAAGTCAGCGACACTTGTTTTAGCTGCCTGTGGCATTGCTTTTGTAATAAATTCCATCTTTATCCCCCTATGACTGTGCAGTATACTCAACTTTTTGCGACATTTCTGTCGTCAATACTTGTCCTTCAATCGCATCTACCATTAGTTGCATGCGTTGATCATCCACTTCTATTGTATAGTACCAAACTGGCATATACACATTTGAACTCTCAAGATTTCCTAAGATGTAATAGCCCAATTGAATATCTACTAAATCGGCTTTGCTTGGTATTTTATTATTTTGAAATAAACTTTCAAATCCTTGACTAGGTGAAATCAGATCATTGGTTCCAGAAAGTTTGGTAATATCAGTCAACATTGTTTGTGTGTAACTTTTAACATAACCATCTTCGCAATAAAAAACCAGTTTGGCATCATCACCTTCAACGAAACGTTTATTGTCGTATTTTTGCTTAAAGACAATTTCAGTTGTATCATCGTTATAATTTACCATCGAGTAAGATGAGCCTCGATAAATATTATTAGCCACATAATTTTTTAACGCGGTGAAATCAGGACCTTCTGCAACAATATCATCTTTCAGTTCACTCACCATCAAAAAGCCATTATTCTCTAATTTAAACTTTTGTTTTGTTAATTTTTCAAAGTCTTTCAACTTAAATTTATTATAGCGAGCACTAAGATAAGGCGCCGTTGTAGGATGTGTTTTGAAGTTTACTTTATCAATACTAACTTGCTGCTCTTTTAACGTTTCTTCAAACGATGTTTGGCTTAAAGCATCTAACTCGTTTTCCTGCTGTTTGGTATACCATAAAAAAGCAAGGTATATGTCCAGTAACAAAAAAACCACTGCAAATATAACAAGTGTTTTCCGCCAATCCACGCCAACGCCTCCTCTCTAATCTAAAAATTGACTATTGCCATTAACAGTGTAGACCCAACGTGGCTCCAGATTAACAATTGTTGTTTCATGAGACCCTTTTGTCATCTCGTAACCAACTTCTAAGCTGTACACATCATCTAGCGTGCCTAATTTTTTTCGCAGCTTCTCTAAAGCCACTGTAGGGCTATCTAAGGTTACTTTCACATCTTCTGAAGGAATACTGGTACTTAACTCAAACATTGGACGTTGATGCTGGTACACGCTCTCTTTACCCGCTGTTGTGGTTATAACTGCGCCGCCAAAATCACTATAGACTGGCGTGTTATCCACTCTCAAGCGATATCGCACTTTAAGTGTATTTTCATCAAAATCTTCAATACGATAGTCACCTGTGAACCCACTATAATTATTAATAAAACTTAAGCTCTCACTTAAAACATGCGTTCTTTGAATCATTGCATTGGCATCTGGCGTAATTTCTTGTGCTGGATTGATATATAGCAGATTATCATTATTCATATCATAACGAAGCAACACACTACCATTAATATATTCACGCATATTTTTATTACTACTCACAAGTGCAGGGTCTTTTTTATTCAATAGTGCTTTTTGAAATTTTTCAATTGGTAAACTTTCAGCTACATAACTCTTTTTGTCCAAAACCACAGGAATGGACGATGAATTAAATGTGAAATGATTGAGTACAATTGGCAAAACACTAGTGCTTGTATCTTCACTAAACAAATCCGACAGTTTTTTCGCCTCTGACAACGGCAAATCAGCTATTGCAGAAACACGTGTTGTCGAATTAATGAAACTGACATTATTTTTCTTTTTATCAAATGAAATAATAATTTCATCAAATGATTGTTCTTCATCAATTGTGCTTGTATCTATTTGCGTTGCAATTTGCTGAAAACTAGCAAAGGTTAATGCCACTGGGTATTTGAAGCGCAGTGAATTCGGCAAACTTTCTTCATCAATCAACTCATTTTTAGTGAGTGTACCCGTATTCTTCAAATTGCGGAAAATTTGACGATGCAAAGTGGCATTAATAACCGTTTCTTGCGATTTTAACACACGCCAGAATGAATTTTCTTTTTGATACATAATCATTTTAGGTTCATATGCTTCCGCAGCACTTTCAGTTTTACCAACAATTACCTTTTCACCTACTGCTGTTTCAATTGTTTCATAAGCGGGTTGCGAGTTCCAAATATTCCAAACGAGATAAATACTAATAACAACGAACACGAGCAAGATTATCGCCCAAAAACTTTTTCTCAATCCCATCCCTCCTCTGCTTCTTCAACAGAATCATCGTAAGGTAGAGTGAAAGAAATAATCGTTCCTTTTTCTTCGGTGCTTTCAGCCCAAATACGGCCACCATGAGCATCAATCATTTCCTTGGAAATAGCTAAACCTAAACCGGTGCCTCCCATTGCACGAGAACGGGCTTTATCTACGCGGAAAAAGCGCTGGAAGATTTTTTCTAAGTTGTCAGCCGGGATTCCCATACCTTGATCTCGAATACTAACTTTTATTTCATCTCCCTGTCTTGCTAAGTAGAAGGATATCGTTCCACCGTCAGGAGAGTATTTGATGGCATTGGAAATAATATTATCAATGACTTGAACAATTTTATCTTCATCCACTTCAATCAAGATATATTCAGTCGTAATATAACGTTTAAAGGTGATACTGTCCTTTTTAGACATCTCATGTCTATCAATAATTTGATTGAAGAAGGAATTAAAATGAACAAAATTTCGTTCGATTTTAGTCCGGCCACTATCCAATCGTGATAATTTTAACAAGTCATTAACCAGTCGAATCATACGTTCTGTTTCATTTTGAGTGACCTGTATGAAGTGTGGTGCAATATTCTCATCTTTCCATGCGCCATCACCCAATGCTTCTAAATAACTTGCCATACTCGTTAATGGTGTCCGGAGTTCATGCGATACATTTGCAACAAATTCACGCAATTCAGCATCCACGCGTTCTTGTTCAGTAATGTCATGTAAAACGGCAATTACGCCATTAATAAAACCTGTTTCACGTTGAATCGCTGAAAAATTAGCTCGTAAAACATAGTTTTGACGTTCAGTTGAAAGATCGATTGTCACTGAGTCTTTTTCTTCCAGAAGCGTTTCATAGGTATGATCTGATTCAATCTTCAATACTTCTGCAATCGGACGTGACATGGCATCCTCTTGATTAATTTTCAACATATCCGCAGCAGGACGGTTAATCAACATGATTTTCCCACGTCGATCCGTCGCAATCACACCATCTGTCATATACGATAAGATAGAAGATAATTTACGACTTTCACCTTCCACACTTGCTTGCGCATCCTGTACTTTACGCGTCAAAATATTAAAAGCTGTTGCAAGTTGACCAATTTCATCTACACCATACACTTTTACTTTGCGCGAATAGTTTCCGCGTGTCATCGCTACAGCTTGCTCACGCATTTCCTTGATTGGTTTGGTGATTGTTCGTGCCAACCACACTCCTAAAAGACAAGTAATCGCCATTGCAAAAACTGTCCCTTTGACAAAAATACTCGTGATTTCACTTACTTGCGTATACACTTGTTCAATTTCCGAAACAATATAAATAACACCGCGCGTATTATTCTGCAACTTCACCGGTTGCGCCAGGACCCACACGCGTTGTTTTTTATCCTTATCTAATAAAACACTATCTTCTTTCGTGTTATTCAATAACGTTCGACGCACCATTTGGTCCTTTGATTGTTGCCCCACAATTTGCTGGTTATCATTGTCTGTTGTCCCAATAACACGGCCACCGCTATCAACAACACGTACTTCTCGCACATTCGTTAAACTACCGGCAAAACTGCTCATACTTTTTTGAATTTCAGCTTCGGTTTCCTGTTCTTTTTCTTTAGTGCTTTGATTGGCCTTTTTATCCACCTCAGAAATGACTTCCTGGATATTATTCTCCAGCAAGCTCACACGGTCACGAATTGACTGCTGAAAATTGTACACTAATTGGTGCTCTACTTTTTGGACAAAGTAGGCACTAATAATTTGCATGGCAATTAATACCAGTAGCATATAAACTAAGACAATTTTAAAATGGATGGATTGATATATTTTAAGACGTTTCATTGCGCATTACTCCTGTTCAGGGTTACGTAGATAATAGCCTACACCACGTCGGGTGACGAGCCAGGTTGGGTGACTGGGTGTATCTTCAATTTTTTCACGCAGACGTCTAACGGTCACATCAACTGTGCGGACATCACCAAAATAGTCATAGCCCCAAACCGTTTGCAACAAGTTTTCACGTGTCATAACTTGTCCTATATGCTGTGCTAAGTAGTGCAACAATTCAAATTCACGATGTGTTAAGTCAATTTGCTGCCCTCTTTTTGATGCCACATAAGCTTCTGGGTGAATTGTTAACGCACCAATTTTAATTTCAGTGATTTTTTCTTGTTTTTGTGCTTTATCTGCATTGGCATGTCGACGTAGGTTGGCCTTAACGCGTGCAACAAGTTCACGGTTACTGAACGGTTTTGTAACATAATCGTCTGCACCTAGTTCCAATCCAAGTACTTTATCAAATTCAGAGTCTTTCGCAGTTACCATTATAATTGGCATGTCGTATTTTTTACGAATTTCACGACAAACTTCCATGCCATCGCGGCCTGGCAACATAATATCTAAAAGGATTAAATCCGGTTGAAAGGATTCAACCTTATCTAAAGCATCATCACCATCGTAAGCTACTTGTACCTCATAGCCTTCTTTTGTCAAATTGAAATCGACGATATCTGCAATGGGTTTTTCGTCGTCTACAACTAATACTTTCTTTTCACTCATGGTAATTCCCCTTTCTTATGTTGATTTAATTTTAAGTTAGTTTTATTTTATTTTAACAGTCATATAGTCATTATACCCGATTTTCACCACCATCGCACGAAAGCTCTATTGTAAAAGTTGAGAATAGCTCTTAAAGTAACAATAAATACGACGTCTGAAAAATACTCATCAAAGCGCCTCATTTATTAATAGCTCCAAAAATATAAAAAATAGCACTTTGACAAAAGATGTCAAAATGCCATTACTACCTATTTATTACCACATTTTACTTTTTAACGACGTTTCCAATTTCATCAATCATTTTATTAAATGACTCGATGCCTCCGCCTGCAAAGTACCAAACTTCGGGGTCAAGATATACCACCTGTTTTTCTTTGTAAGCATTTGTTTTTTCAACTAATTCATTTTCAATTACTTTTTTACCGCTCGCTTCTCCACCCACAACTGCACCACGATCTATTACAAAAATATAGTCAGGATTCTTTTTACTAATGTACTCAAAAGAAACGCTTTGTCCATGTGTTTCTACTTTAAGGTCTTTATCAACCGGTGTAAAACCAAGCACGTCATGGATGAGTCCGAAACGTGAGTTAGCGCCATAAGCAGATGCTTTACCTTCATTCGCTAAAATAATTAAAGCTTTCTTATCTGTTGGTACATTCTCACGTACTTTTTCGATTTTAGTATCTATTGCTTCTAACTGTTTTTTTGCTTCTGCTTGTTTATCGAAAACTTTTGCAATTTCAGTTGTATTTGTTTTGAATGACTTCAAATAATCCGCTGTATCGACAGACATTTGGATTGTTGGCGCAATTTTTTCGAATTTTTCATTCATATCTGACATACGTCCAGAACTAATTATTAAATCAGGCGCTAACTCATTAATTTTTTCAATATCAACTTCTTTTAAACCACCTAGATTCTCCACTTTATCTGTGTCGTACTTTTTCAAGTAACTCGGGACATTCTCACGTGGCATACCTACTACTGTATCACCTAAACCTAATTTATCCATCGTGTCTAATACACCATAATCTAGCACAACAACTTTTTTAGGATTTTTAGGCACTTTCACGTCACCCGTTGGTGTTGTGATTGTAACTGTTTCTTCTTTTTTCGTCTCTTTTTTTGTATCTTTGTTCGGGCTACACGCCACTAACAATACAAGTAATAATGTCACCATAATCATGAGTGTCTTTTTCATCAATAACATCTCCCTTTATTTAAAGTATAAACAATATTTGCAACTATCAATTTCAGTAATAGCTAATGGCATATCATAAACAATGTTCAACTGTTCAGGTGTCATCATTTCTGCCGTACTGCCTTGTGCTACGATACGGCCATCTTTAAGCCCTACCATATAATCTGCATACGCAGAAGCAAAATTGATATCGTGTAAAACCAGCACAATTGTTTTGCCAAAGTCATCTACCAAACGACGTAAAATTTTCATCATCTGTACTGCATGCTTCATATCTAAATTGTTCAAAGGCTCGTCCAACAAAACATACTCCGTATCTTGAGCAATAATCATCGCGATATACACACGTTGCTGCTGACCTCCAGATAACTCATCGATGTAATCTGCTTTTAAATCAGTAATCTCCATATATTCTAAAGCTTGCGTCACCTTCTGTTGATCTTCTAATGTTAATCGCCCTTTTGAATACGGAAAGCGCCCAAATGCCACTAAATCTTCAACTGTTAATCGTGCACTGACTTGATTGCTTTGTTTGAGGATTGCCAATTTCTGTGCTAATGCACGACTCTTCCATTTAGTGACATCTTGATCATCTATCAAGACTTCTCCGTCTTCCTTAGTAATCAAACGACTCATGATTCCTAATAACGTACTTTTACCTGCACCGTTCGCCCCAATAAAGGCCGTGACTTGGGCTTGAGGTATTTCCAATGTAATATCATCAAGAATCAGTTTATCTTGGTATTTTTTAGAAAGTTTTTTTGACTGCAGCATTATTTCCGTCCTTTCTTCACGAGTAGGTAGATAAAATAGATACCACCTATGAAGTTAATAATGACACTCAGTGTTGTTGAAAAGGTCAATAGTTTTTCAACAATAAATTGACCTAATACTAAGGCAATAATTGCAATCAAAATTGTCCCAGGTAACAAAATACTGTGTCGATGGGTTGTAAAATATTGATAACTCAGATTAACGACTAACAACCCGAGAAAACTTACAGGTCCAACCAATGCCGTTGAAGTGGAAACCAAAATAGATACAATAATGAGGATATGCCGAGCCATCCCATTATATGAGATACCTAAATTGATGGTTTGATCTTTTCCCAACTGGAGCACATCAAGATTTTTAAATATTGCCGCCACATATAAAAGTGCGACAAGTGTGAATAACGTTGCAATCATTAGCACATCTGCATTTACGGCGTTAAAACTTGCGAACATTTTTCCTTGAATAATTAAAAAATCATCCGGATCAATCAGCATTTGCATAAATGAAGCACCACTTTGAAACAACGTTCCTAAAATAATGCCAAATAATAAAAGTGTAAAAATAGAATGGCTTAAACGCCCAAATAAAATATAGTAAAGCAGGAACGAAAAAACCATCATCAACAGTAAGGTTACTAAAAAATTGATATTTTTACTCGCTAAAAATTGTGTGCTACTCCCGAGAAAATAAACCAACGCTGTCTGTAATAACATGTATAACGAATCTAACCCCATAATACTTGGTGTTAAGATACGGTTCTTTGTCAACGTTTGAAATAATAACGTTGATACTGCGACTGCAATTGCGGTTAATAATAGTGCAGCGAGTTTAACTGCACGTGTTTCGAGTGCAAACTCCCAACTGCCTCCAAGTCGATAAAGCATGTATAACAAAATGCTCATCAACGCTAATAAACTGAGGGCACTGAACTTAAAAATCAGTAATTTTTTAGGATGCGGCATGTTTTTCCCCCCTCATTAAAAGATAGAGGAACACAACACTACCAATCATTCCAACCATCAAACTAATCGATACTTCGTATGGAAAAATAACAACCCGTCCTAAAATATCACATACTAAAACAAATGCTGCACCGAGCAGTGCGGTCAATGGTAATGTCTGTCTGAGATTGTCACCCATGTAAAGACTGACGATATTTGGTACAATTAAACCAAGAAACGGGATTGACCCTACGGTCAACATAATTGCAGCGCTCATTAATGATACAATTATCAGACCGATTGTCACCACTAAGCGATAGTTCAGGCCCAGTCCTACCGCTACGGAATCCCCTAGACCAGCCAATGTGATCCGATTGGCAAACAAGTAAACGAGTACAAAAAGTGGCAATGCAATATAGAGCCATTCATAACGACCACGTAAAATTGCTGAAAAATCACCTTGCATCCAAGAATTAATATTTTGGATTAAGTTGTTTTGATAAGCAAAAAATGTGGTAATAGCGTTCAAAACTCCACCGAACATCAATCCGATGAGCGGAATGAGTACCGGATCTTTTAATGGAATGCGATTCAGCAGCTGAATAAACACCAGCGTCCCAATTAAAGCGAAGGTGAATGCCACCGAAATTTTTTGCAGCATTGAAGCTGTTGGAAACACCATCATTGCAACGAGAACACCTAAACGAGCGGCATCCATTGTTCCAGCTGTTGTTGGCGATACAAAACGATTACGTGTGAGGCGCTGCATAATCATTCCACAAATACTAATGCCGGCTCCAGCGATGATAATGGCTAATAAACGCGGTAAACGCGAGATCAAAAGAATATCTTGTTGTTCAGCAGTTAAATGAAACAGCTGTGTAAAAGGTACGTCTTCAACACCTATCAACAAGGAAACAAAACTAAGCACTAATGTAATAACTAACAATAACCATGTTTTCACAGTGTTCGTCCTTTCAAATAGCTTTTTTCATATCGCAACTTTATCATAACTGATAATCATTATCAATGCCTTTCCTTGATAGACTTGCTTTTTTTATGGATTACATTGAAAATATGTCTATTTAGTGGACAAGTTCAGCTAAATACTTTTAAATATAGGTATTCTAGTTCTATTTATCTGTTCTAATAGATTAATTTTGATAACTTTCCATTTATTGGTATAATATTTTCGTGTGTCTATTTCTGCGAATATCAGAATAGATTGAACGATATATTTATTAAAACATCATAAAGAAAAGAGGCGTCATAACGTGAGTAATAAAAAATCACCGACAAATGTCGAAATATGGGCTGACCTTGTCAATATCAAAGACCTTATTTTATCAATTATTATCTGTCTTTTCTTTACGCTCGGTAGTTACTTTATTGCACCGAATAAACCGCCTATGCCATTGTTCTTTGGTCTTGGTGGTGCAGTGCTTGGATTTATCATTACGAGCTTTATCATTAAACCCAAACGCATCATTAAAGAAGAAAGTGAGGGCGAACAAGAATGACCCTTCAACTTGTTTTTGAAATGATTTTGGCTTCTGTTGGTGCCGCAGCGCTCTATACACTTATCGGAATTGCTCCTGGGACTGATGAAACAGCTGTTTTAGCGCCAGTTACACTGGCATTGGTTTTACTAGGTGTAGAACCCATTGTTGTGTTAGCCTTCTTTATTTCAGCAGTAGTGACATTAAATCTAACTGATGCCATTCCAGTCGCTGTTGCCGGCATACCAGGTGGCGTAATGGCGGCTCCAATGGTGCCTTACGGCATGATTCTAAAAAAAGCCGGTCAGAGTGTTATCGGGATTGAAAAAATGGCATCAGGGGCTGTTATTGGTACTTTGGTTGCTGTACCGGTTAGTTTGATCTTAGCTTCGTTTTTAGCGCCATTATCCAAGGTTATCGCAGCTTACTCTGCTCCTGTCTTTTTCTTTGGTGCATTATTTCTCGCATTAATGAGCCGCAACAAAGTAATTTCTATCCTTGTGATTATACCTTTTGCGATGTTAATTCAAGGATTACGTTACCTTTATTGGGGTGTGGGTGCCGTTCCAGAAACAACGACTGTTTCTTTATCTTTTTTCCTCGGCATTACAATAGGACCGATGATTTTTAGTATGTTAGCACTCTTAAATAAAGATCATCTTGCAACAATTAAGCGTGAGGATGTCCGCACGATTGTTATTCCAAAAGCAAGCAATCGCAAAGGATTTCCTAACCCTTTTAAGTTATTAACAAAAAAAGAAGCCGTTGCAACGGCAGCTTCTTCACTTGGCGGTTCATTGACCTTTTTCATGAGCCCAGTAGGAATGACGATTCTTTTCGGGGAAGCCGTTGTTAATCGAATTAAAGACCCTATTAAAAAAGCACGGATGGCGTTAGCGAGTATGGATGGTTTAGCCCACTCCACCTACATTGCGGGAATTTTAATTCCTTTAATCGCTTTAGGCATTCCATTATCACCTGTGGCGATTGGACCTGCTAACCCACTGTTTAACGCTGCGCCTGTTTTCACAGCTGATCATAATATGCATCATGTGTTATCTTATGGTGATTTTGTTTGGGCAACATTGATTGGCTCTATTATTGGTCTAGGTCTTACTTATTTCTTCATGATGAAGTACGCGACACATATCTCGCGCTTTGTTTTTAAATATATTCCACATGAAGCGATTCTTGGTCTCTTCATTTCACTCGTTGCCATGCTTGCTTATATGGATGGTGGTTTAATCAACATCGCTGGCGTTGTGCTCGTTGCGATTGTATCCGGAGCATTATCGCGTTTAGGCGTTAATTATGGCGTGTTATTTATGGCGATGTATGCAGCACCGTGGATGTTAAGTAAATTTTTCTAACGAAAGGAATGGTTTTTTATGCAAACGCAAGGTATCGCATCTGCTAAATTTATATTATGTGGGGAACACTCCGTTGTTTATGGCGAACCTGCCATTTCATTCCCTTTCAAACAAGCGCGTATTATTACAACTTTAAAAGAAATAGAAGGTTCAGAACATCAATTGATTTCTGATTTTTATACAGGGACCTTATCACAAGCTCCCGAAAAATTAACAGCTGTTAAAGCACTCATTCCACATATCCTTAAGCGTTACCAGTGTCATTCTGTTTTAGAAATAACGATTGATTCTAGCGTACCCGTTGGACGTGGATTAGGTTCTAGCGCTGTGGTAGCAACAAGTATCACACGAGCAATGCTTGCCTTTTTAAAACGACCTGTGATTTCTTCAAATGTTTTACCCTTTGTTAATTTTTCTGAAGATATTGCTCATGGTAATCCCAGTGGTGTTGATGCTATCACCGTTGTAAACGAACAGGCGGTTTGGTTTGAAAAGGAAAAAGGACTCCAATCTTTATCCCTTAATTTAACCCTTCCCATTGTTGTTGCAGATACTGGTATTCCAAGTGAAACAAGAGCTTCTGTAGCCGCAGTCAGAGACCTTTATCAGAAAAACAACATCGAAGTCTCTGCTTGTATTTCACAACTGGGAGAAATTTCCAGGGAAATAGGTAAAGAAATCACTACGCATGGCGATTTACATACAGTTGGTGATTTATTCAATCAGGCACACCAGCTTTTACGTAAACTATCTGTCAGTAGTCCTGAAATAGAAAACCTCATTACTTGTGCGCTTGATAACCAAGCATTGGGTGCAAAATTAACTGGGGGGGGACGTGGCGGTTGTGTCATCGTTCTTTGTAAAGATAAGCAACATGCCCAGAAAATGGCTACTCAACTGAGTGCCGCGGGTGCAATTAAAACATGGATATCAATGATAGGAGAGTAAACGAATGAAAGCTACTGCGATTGCGCATACCAACATTGCTTTAATAAAATATTGGGGAAAACGAGATAACGTCTTGATTTTACCAGCGAATAGTAGTCTGTCGATGACGCTCGATCAATTCTACACGGAAACAACGGTTGAATGGTCGGACTCGTTCACAGAAGACCAATTCAGTCTCAATGGAAAGATACAATCCGATGCAAAAGTCGGACGTTTTCTCTCTATATTACGTGATCAGTTTTCACTCACAAGTTTTGCTCACGTTACATCAACCAACCACGTACCTACTGCAGCAGGACTCGCATCATCAGCAAGTGCTTTTGCTGCATTGGCACTTGCTGCAAGTAAAGCCGCGGGTCGAAATGACGATGAAACAACCCTTTCTCGTCTTGCACGCCAAGGTTCTGGTTCTGCCTCCCGTTCTATTTTTGGTGGGCTAGCCATCTGGCAAAAAGGTGAAGCAAACGATGGCAGTGATTCGTATGCTTATGAAATTCCTACACCTTCAAAACTTGATTTGGCGCTTGTCGTCGCTGTTGTTGATGCGGGACCCAAAAAAGTAGATAGCCGTTTAGGCATGCAAACGACAGTTGAAACGTCACCTTTCTTTGAAGCATGGACAAAACAAGCAACACTTGATTTAGAAGCAATGCAACGCGCGATGAAAGAAAATGATTTTGTTACGATGGGCGAAATTGCAGAACGTAATGCCTTAACGATGCACGCCACAACAATGGCAGCAAATCCACCTTTCACTTATATGCAGCCCCTTTCGTTAGCTTTAATGGACGCTGTTCGTGACTTGCGTGTTGCAGGTATTCCAGCTTACTTTACTATGGATGCTGGCCCAAATGTCAAAGTTCTTTGTTTAACAAAAGATGCGGAGCGGGTGAAAGAAGCATTGTCTGTCCATACATCACTCCTGTATATTTGCCACCCAGGACCGAAAGCTCGGGTGATTACACATGACTAAACACATGATTAAAATCCCAGGGAAACTTTATATTGCGGGTGAATATGCCGTTGTCTATCCTGGTCATTCAGCCATTTTAACAGCAGTGCACCGCTACATTAAAGTAACCATTAAAGACAATGATGTTAACAGTATCAATATCCCGTTAGATCAATACGCTGTTAACTGGCCGCTGAACAAACCGTTTGTTGCACCACGTCCAGCATGGCGCTTTGTTGCAGAAGCACTCAACACGACACAAACCTATCTCCAAGAACAGAATGTTCCGCTGACACCCGTCTCACTAAACGTTAATAGTCAGCTTGCGAGTGTTCAAGGCGCTAAATTCGGATTAGGTTCCAGTGCAGCAGTCACTGTAGCTGTTGTAACAGCATTATTGACACAATTTAAACAAGCACCTTCAAAAACACTTATTTTTAAACTAGCTGCCATTGCTCATTACAAAATTCAAGGCAATGGTTCTTGTGGTGATATTGCGGCTTGTACATATGGAGGTTGGCTTTCTTATACCTCTTTTGATCAACCCTGGTTATTAGAACAATTACAAACAGCTTCTGTCAGTGAATTAGTCGCTAAAGAGTGGCCACTATTACATGTGTTGCCTCTTAAAGCGCCTACCCCTTATTTTTGTGTCGGTTGGACCGGTTCTCCGGCAGGTACAAAGGGCTTGGTATCACTCATTCAAACCTATTTAGCTCATTCACCACAAGCATTGAAGCACTTTTTAACTACTAGTGATGCGTGTGTTGATAAATTTGCACAAGGTATTATTGAAAACAACACGACATTGTTGAAAGAAGCTCTTTTAACAAATAGACGCCTCTTGAAAGCCTTGGGTAAAAAAGCAGATGTTCCAATAGAAACGCCTCTATTGACTACACTTTGCGACCTTTCTTTTCAAGTTGGAGGCTTTGGTAAAACATCAGGCTCTGGCGGTGGCGATTGTGGGATAGCTTTTGTACCAACAGCCGAAATGTGTAAAAAACTATATAAACGTTGGCTTGCTGCCGGCATTAAACCACTTGATTTTAAAGAGGGCCGTGTCAGTATTGAAGTTATTGAAGACTAACCGCAACACCTAAAAAACCCCTTAAAAACCTTTTCATTTGGTTTTTAGGGGGTTTACTTATTGCTTATTAATCCTTGTGATTATTGATGCGATACATGTGCGATGGTTTGATTTAAAATTTCAATAACATGTGTGTCGTCTACAGTATAAAAAATTGTTGTTCCTTCACGTCGTGTTTTCACCAAATTTGCTTGCTTTAACAATCTCAATTGGTGAGACACTGTCGATTGTTTTGCATCAATTGCTAAAGCAATGTCGTTAACAGCAATTTCGCCTTGGGCTATTTGCAGTAAAATTTTCAATCGTGTGGGATCACTTAATGCTTTAAATAATTGTGTCACTGCGATTAGGGATTCTTGCTCTAAATTTTTTTCTTCCATTTTTCAAACCTCCCGAAGGTGTCTATATGAGAATTAATTGATATAAGATATTCAGACAAGACCTGCCTGTGCAGGTCCTTGGACTGACTATTATTATTTTATACTTTCTTGCAATGCTTTGAGGTTATTATCCATTGTTTTTATATAATCTAACCCTTGCTTTTGTTGTGCTTCTGTCAATCCTTCAAGCGGACTAAGTTCAACTGTTTTTGCGCCTGTTTCAGTTGCTAATGTTTCTGCTAACTTCGGTGATGCTAATGCTTCAAAGTATATCACTTTAATATCATTTTTAGTAATAAATTCTTTGATTTTTGCCATCTCTTTTGGCGATGGTTCTGCTTCAGGAGAGAGACCTGCAATTGGCAGTTGGTTTAAATGATAACGGTTAGCGAGATAACCAAATGCTGCATGCGATGTGACAAATGTCTTCTCTTTCGCATTTTCAAAGGCTGCTTGATAACGCGCATCTAACTCATCTAATTTTTTAACATATGTTTTTGCATTTTCATCATATGTTGTTTTGTTTGCTTTATCTTTTTTAACTAAGCCTGCTTGTATATTTTCCACCTGTTTTTGTGCTAAAACTGGATCTAGCCAAACATGTGGATTTTTATCTGCATCTGTCGCTGCTTCATTATCATGGTCGTGATCGTGTTCGTCCTCACCATGTTCATGATCGTGCTCATGTGCCGCTTCTTCAGCTGCGGTAAAATCTTTCAACTTAATACCTTTGCTAGCATCAATTACCGTTGTGCGACTTGTATCGATGTTTTCTAACACTTTTGGTACCCACGTTTCGAAATACTGACTGTTGTATACAAACACATCTGCTTCGGTAATTTTAGCGACATCTTTTGCTGACGGCTCATAATCATGCGGTTCAACTCCCGCACCAATTAACACGCTCACATCACCTTTATTACCTACTACTTGTTTTGAAAATTCATACATTGGATAAAATGTCGTGACTACTTTTAATTTTTTATCCGCTGCTGAATCCTTGCTACTTCCATTCCCGCAACCAGCAACAACCAAAGTCAATGCAGCGATGACAGCAACTAGTAAATACAGTTTTTTCTTCATATTTTCGCCTCCCTATTTTGTTTCACGATGTAATGTTTTTCGACGTAATTTGGGACTATATTTCATTAACTCAATTCTTTCAGGTTGTGTGCGTTTATTTTTAGTGGTGATATAATTACGTTCACCTGTTTCCGTGCATTCCAATATAATATTAATTCTCATTGTTCATCCCCTTTTCTTTTACCAACTTGCTTTTTTGACACCAGGTATTTGCCCTTTATGTGCCAACTCACGAAAAGCAATTCGTGACATGCCAAATTGATTCATATAACCTCGTGGCCGCCCTGTTACTCGGCAACGTTTTTTCAGGCGCGTGGGCGATGCATTGCGTGGTAACTTTTGTAAGCCCTCATAATCTTTCGCTTCTTTCAGTGCAAGTCGTTTGGCTGCATATTTTTCTACTACAGCTGTTTGTTTTTTTAATTTTTCAACTTTTGCTTTTTTAGCCATTGTCTTTACTCCTTTCTTATTATAAATCAAAACGATTACGTTTTACAATATAAATTACTTATTTTTTGTCGCTTCTGTTTGAATAACTTGTTTGCCGTTATACGTTCCATCCGGTGCAATGTGGTGTGCTGCTCGATATTCCCCCGTTTGGCTGTCTTTGACTAAATTGGGCACTTGCAATTTTTTATGCGTGCGCTGTTTATTTTTTTTTGCCTTAGATCTTCTGCGTGCTGGAACTGCCATTATTATCCCTCCATCAATTATCACTTTTATAAATCGTAATCATTACGTTTTGAATTATAGACTGTTCTACTTTTTTTTGCAAGCCTTAATTGAAAATAGCTGTTTTAATCTAAAGTTGTCATTCTAAATGGACAATCATTCTCTATGCTTATTGCACTTTCCTTTTAAGAAAAGGAAACGGTCACACATTTTTAATTAGACCCATCAACATATTGTTTTCCTATCTAATACTGGAAAGTTATCAACTTTGGAGTGGAGCTAACATAGGATTTAATAACATATCCTATTCCTAAAAAAGTGTCGCTTCTTCATTTTGTAAGATCATGTATTGTCGTTTCATAAAAAGTTGCTAACGCTTTTAAAGTGTTAATATCTGGCACGCTTGCGCCATTTTCCCATTTTGAAATAGACTGTCTCGAAATTTTGATTTTGCCTGCTACTTCTTGTTGCGTTAAGTTCTTTTTATGACGACCTACTTTAAGTCGCTTCGCTAACATATAAACACACCTCCATTATTGTGTATATAAAGAATGGCAGCTTTACAGCACGAATGCAATTCAAATATATAGTCGATTTTCTCATATACACATCTCACGAAACAATCACTGGAAATTAAAGTGGTAATTATTACTATGGCTCCGCTAACAAACTAAAAACATTCTGCAATAAGGTGGCAGTATGTTTATATAACTTTTTTTAAAGTTATGAGTCTTCCCTAAAATAACAAACCAGCTATCAATACATAATAGGTGGTTTGCGATTTAATTTATTGTTCAAAAAAGCAGTTAAATAAAGACAGGTTTTTTAGAAAAAATATCTATTAACGCTGCGATTGTAATAAAAATAACTGCAAAAATGATAAATTCAATGATGTTATTTTGTATAAACATTGTTCTTGCAGAGATAAAATCCACTATCACCCAACTCATCAGAAAATTAATAAACAGTTTAAACATAACCATCTTTTCACATCTCCTTGATTAGTAACCTAAAACATTACATACAGTTCTAGTTACTTTATTTTGTCTTTTATAGGTTTTACAAAATTTCTTAGAGCCTGAATCTAACAATTTTTTACCTAACCACCCTAGACCTGCTCCAGCTAATGTTCTCGCACCCCACACTACCAAAAGGGGTATCACTCTAACATTTTTATAACCTGCTGCTCTTAACAAATCTTTTTTTTCCTTTTCAGAGAACCTGTTAAAACTCGAACTTATTAAATCAACAGTTGTGTGAGACATCCCACTTTCTAAAAGGTACTCATCATCTCTATATAATACGTCTTCAGTTTCATTATACTTGGCGCTGAGACTTAAATTTAAATTGTCAAATCTTACAGATTCAGAATTTGCAGAAATAGAATTTGCAGGGATGACTAAACCTACCATCATTACACTCAATACTAGTATTATTAACTTTGTCACTTTTCTCATAATCATTCCCCCTTTACAATTTAAATTAACTATATAACATTGCTCTACTTAAGTAACGCACCAATTAGTTGCGCAATCTTTTTTCTAAGGTTTCTTGTTGAGAAACTGATTTTTCTTTTTCATCTGATTGATATTCAAGTTGTTCTATTTTTTTGAATCCCCTTTGAAAAGGCTTGTATGTCAGCAGACAGCGTCCGCAAGGCGGAGCCGTAGCATACGCTTTTTCAATGTGGGAGTATTAGGGCTGTTTTTGTGTGATTTAATCATGATCACATGTCATACAGGGATTATACGAAATGGTGGTCAGTTTTTCATTTGAAAACGTTGCTGTG
>NZ_JAFYUW010000096.1:0-13503 GCF_017549435.1 Brochothrix sp. | reverse complement strand
TGTTCATTCTTCAAGAAATTGGAAAAACTAAAAAACATTCGTTAGACTAGAAATTTTAGTTAGGATAGACTGGTCCATGTCTATTTAAAACTTAAATTTCAGGTCTAATGTTTTTTATTTGTTCTGAAATTTCGCAAGAGAATAGGTGTTGCAACTTGAGATAGGCAATAAAGCGAGAAACACTAATACTACCATTTAGATTTCAGGTCTCGTTATATTATTGAATCCCGTTATGAAATGTCGATAAAGTAAGCTTAGTTTTCTGGAGACATGTCTGTTTCTGATTCGAATTTCAGGTCTCGCTTTAATTTTATGTCTTTACGATATCTCGATAAAGTAGTTTCAAACGATGATACAAGCCGTAAGCATGTGATGCTTACGGTTTTTTTGATGATTGTGGTCTAATTGTGATAAACTGTTAAAGAGAATATAAGAACGGTGGAGATTAATATGGCACGTAAAATCACAGTGTTAGGGATTCCTTTTTATAATACAAAATTACAAGAGATGGTTTCTGAACTAACGGATAGAATTGATTCGCAACAAAAAACATTTGTAGTGACCGCCAATCCTGAAATTGTTATGAAAGCATACGATGACCCATCGTTTAAAGCACATATTACACAATCTGATTACATTACTGCTGATGGTATCGGGGTAGTGAAGGCGACCGAACATCTAAAAGAGCCTTTGCCTGAGAGAGTAACAGGGTTTGATATGTTTCAAAACCTGTTAGAAAGAGGGAACGCGAAGGGCTATTCGCTTTATCTCGTGGGTGGTACAGAAGAGGTAATCAATAAAACACATAAAGTCGTGCGCTCTTCTTATCCAAATATTAACTTAAAGGGATCACATAGTGGTTTTTTTGAGACAACAACAGAACGGTGTGACGTTCAAAAGGCTATTATTGATAGCAAAGCAGATATGGTATTTGTAGCGATGGGCAGCCCGTATCAAGAGACCTTCATCACCGAAATTTTACCGCAAATACAAAAAGGACTTTTCATGGGCATAGGCGGAAGTTTTGATGTATTAAGTGGCACTGTCAAACGCGCTCCGCTCTTCTGGCAAAAGTTAGGCTTGGAGTGGTTTTATCGCTTAGCTTCACAACCCACACGTCTTTGGCGTATGAAAGATTTGGTGCGTTTTTATCTTGCGGCACGTAAAGAAGCTAAACGATAGGAGGTCACATGATGAAATTCGTTGAAATGAAAATATATCGTATGAAACTGCCGCTCGCGCAGTCGTTTTCTAATTCGCAAACAACATTAACCTACCGTCGCTTTGATTTAGTGCGTTTGACTACAACAACTGGAGAAGTTGGCTGGGGTGAGACCGTAGCTTTTGAGACGCCTTGGTACACCTCCGAAACAGTGACGACTTGCCATGATGCGTTAGTGAATTATATTTGGCCACTTATCAGAAATAAAGAAATTGCTGACCCGAAAGCGCTTAATCTTATTTTAAATAAGCTAAAAGGGCATCATATGGCCCGTTCAGCTGTCGAAACATCCTTTTGGGGTATTTATGCAGAAAAAAACAAACAACCGTTGTATCGGCTTTTAGGTAGTGATAATGCCGCTGTTGCTGTTGGGATTAGTCTAGGTATGAATAATTTAGAAGATTTAATGCAAGAAGTACAAGCAGCTGTTGAAAAAGGCTATACCCGTGTTAAAATAAAAATAAAACCCGGTTGGGATATTCTACCCGTTCAAACAATCCGTCAGTCTTATCCGCATTTGAAATTAATGGTGGATGCGAATGGGGCCTATGATCTAGCAGATGTTGACGTGTTTAAAGCATTAGATGCCTATGATTTGGAGATGATCGAACAGCCGCTCGGAGATGATGATTTTATTAATCATGCAAAACTTCAACGTATCATCCGGACAAAAATATGTTTAGATGAAAACATCCATAGCATAGAAGATGTTAAAGTGGCACATCAATTAGGTAGTGCTCGTGCCATCAATTTGAAGTGGGCGAGAGTCGGCGGTTTGTTTAACGCGTTAGAGATTATTCAATACTGTCAAAAGCATGGCCTATTGGTGTGGTGTGGCGGTATGTTTGAATCAGGTGTTGGTCGATCATATAATTTAGCATTGGCATCGCTTGAGGGGCTGGATTTCCCTGGTGACATATCAGAATCTTCTCGATATTGGTCGGAAGATATCGTTGAACAGCCACAAAAATTGGTAGAGGGTCGTTTACTCATACCAAAAATTAGCGGAGCTGGATTCAACATTAGTAAAAAGCGTGTAGAGAAATATAGTGAAAAAATAGAGTCGTTCATCTGACTGGATTTTCAGAGGTGTTCTTGAGGAGGAAACAAAGTGGTTACAATTACTTTGATAGTAGTATTTTTAGCATCGGTCATATTAACACCGCTTGTGCGTAAATTTGCGTTTGCAATCGGGGCCGTTGATGTACCGAACGATCGACGTGTCAATAAAAAAGCAATGCCAACATTAGGTGGATTAGCTATTATTTTAAGTTTTTTAATTGGTTTTGTCATATTGCCTGTTGATTTGAGTTCGTTTTGGCCTATTTTAGTCGGAGCTTTTGTTGTGACATTAGTAGGTGTATTGGATGACCGCTTTGAATTGACAGCCGGCATGAAGCTATTTGGGCAATTTTTAGCAGCTTCTGTTGTTGTATTTGGTGGGAATCTAATGATTAATTACTTAACATTACCACTAATTGGTCAAATTAATTTTGGTTGGTTTGCCGGACCTTTCACCATTATCTGGATTATTGCCATTATGAATGCAATCAATTTAGTTGATGGTTTAGATGGTTTAGCAGGTGGTATCTCATCAATCGTCTTAATCTCAATTGCGGCGATGGCGTATGTATTGAATGATTTTATTGTTTTTCCGTTAGCGATGGTACTTGTTGCTGCCATTCTAGGTTTTTTAATTTACAATTTCCATCCGGCCTCTATTTTCATGGGAGATACAGGCGCGCTCTTTTTAGGGTACATGATAGGTGTGTTATCTGTGATGGGCTTTAAAAATGTGACGTTTATCTCATTGATTATTCCAATTATGATCTTAGGTGTACCATTTTCAGATACATTTTTTGCAATTGTAAGACGACTAGCACAGAAAAAATCGATTTCTGAAGCGGATCATTCACATCTGCATCATCGTTTATTGGCACTAGGATTTACACATCGCCAAACAGTAATATTGATTTATGCCTTAAGCGCGCTATTTGCGATTGGCGCCTTTACTTTTTTTATCTCGTCTTTCGTCGGCTCAATTATGTTGTTTATATTATTGCTACTAGCGTTGGAGTTACTTGTAGAGTTTGTCGGTTGGATTAGTCCAGAATATCGTCCAATCATTAATTTTTTCCAAAAATGGATGAGTAACATTACAAAATATCGCAAAAATAAACGCAAAACGAAGTAAAAGCAACTTATTGTTGCAAAACGTGTTTGATTTTCACGAATGAATGGAAAACCCTTATAAAACGGCGTTTCACAGCCGATTTATAAGGGTTGTTTTTTTGATTTGGCAGCTATTAAAATAAAAAAATAGCGTTATTTTAATAATTAAATGTAAAAATATGGGAAAAAGTGGTGAGCTATTGCAATTCATGTTCGAAAATTGACGTGTAATGAACTTTAGTTTCAATGGGATTGACGATAAGATTAGTCATAGGGAAAAACAAATGGTTCTATATAGAACTGAAAAAACATTTATTGGAGGAAGATTAGATTGAATAAGAAGAAAATTTTTGGCATAGCGATGAGTATCAACTTAATTGCGTCACCGCTATTGGTGGATGTAGCACCTGTTTTGGCAAAAGCAGATGAGAACACTCCGCAAAAAGAAAGCCGTTTTGTGAATCAAAACATTAACTTGTTGAAAAATCCAGAAATGGCACCAGCAGCAAATGGTTTAGGTGTTTCAGGTTATAACTTATATAGCTATAACCATATTAATGGGAAATTAGATGCATCTCTAAACACATCGGGTTCATATGGAACAAAAGTGAACTTTGACACGTATGTTAAACAAACTGAAAGTGGTAAGTTACGTTTCACTACTGATCTTGGAGGAATTGAGGTTATTAAAGGAACAGATGGACCTGTCGTAGAACAACAAGTGCCTGTGATTGCAGGTCAAACATATGAGTTCTCTTTTAAAGCTCAATTAGAAGGAGATAGCAGCTATTGGACACGTAAAGAATTTGCTGTTCTTTATTCAATGGGAGCGGCTCTTACCAAAGAGGTGTATGATGATACGGCTACACGTACTTTTAAAACAACGTATACAGCAACAGAAACAGGTACTATTCCAATTCGTTTCGGGATTTATCGTACATATCGTGCGAATACCGCAGGAGCAACACAACATAACTATGTGTGGGATGCTAAGGTAGTTAACGTTGACAAATCAGCGCCGGCAGCACCAAAAGCTAACCGTGTCGATACAGATAGTAGTACACTGACAGGTACTGCTGAAGCAAATACGTCAATGTTGATCAAAGACAGTGCTGGTAAATTACTTTCAACAATAAAAGTTGATGCTAAAGGTAACTACTCATTCGCTGTTAACAAACCCGCGTATAATACCGTTTATTATATTGCTAACAAAGATATCGCTGGTAATATCAGTGATGATACAAAGGTGACTGTTGCCCAAGGTAACGTTATTGCACCTGTAGTAAATCGTGTGGATGATGAGATGGATACTGTGGTAGGTCACACAGAACCAAAATCAAAAGTAATCGCAACATATAATAATGCGCAAAATGAAATGATTACTGCTGAAGCAATGGCTGATGACAACGGTGATTTCAGTGTAGAAATTAAGAGTGGTATTAAAGCAGAAACAGATTTCAAGGTAATTTCAGAGCTTAACGGCGTGAAGAGTAAAGAAACTTCTTTCCATGTTATTGAAAAGACCTATGAAACAGCTGTTGTAACTGTTGATAATTTGTTCGTAGATAAAACACACGCAGCGATTATTAAGGGCATGGATGAATCAATTATTGCAAATGCACAAGCTGATGTTGATTTAGTGAAAAATGCTGATCGTAAAGCAGAATTGCAAGTATTAGTGGATTCAGCAACAGCGATGCTAATCGAACGTAATAAACAATCAGCAGTTTCAACAGATATTGCAGACGTTTTTGCAAATGATGAAGAAACAGCATTAGTTGAAGGTGTAACAGAAGAGCAATTAGAAAAAATTGGTGCAGCAATTGCTGATTTAACAGATAAAGAAAAAGCAGCAGAATTTGAACAACGATTAGAAAATGCTCAAACGTTATTAACAGAACGACGTCATCAAGAAGCAGCAACAGCGGCGATTGAAGCGTTATTCACTGATGATACACATGAAGCGATTGGCAAAGATGTTGTAAAAGAAACAATCGATGCAGCGACAGAATTAGTATCTAAAGTAACCGATGCAGATAAAAAGGCAGAGTACACAGAACAAATTAAAATAGCACAAGAGTTATTAGATACTCGTATTGAAAATGCTCGTCTATTAGGATTAGCAAATGATGCAGTAGCAGCATTATTTACAACAGCTGATAAAGCAGAGTTGATTGCTGGTATGACTCAAGAAACAATCGATGCAGCTGCAGAAGTTGTTGCAGGTGTAAACGATGCAGATGAATCGGCTAGAACAGCGTTAGAGTCAGATATCAAACATGCAACAGCATTGTTAGTAGAGCGTCATAATCAAGAAGCCGCAACAATAGCAATCGATAAGTTGTTTGCAGATGATACTCATTCTCAAATGCACCCAGACTTAACACAAAAACAAATTGATGAAGCACAAGCATTGGTTGATAAAGTGAAAGATGCTGAACCATTAGCGAAATTCACTGCAGAAATCAAAGCAGCTCAAAAATTCCTTGATATTGAAAATGCACATCTTGCACACTTAGCAGCGACTCAAGATGCTGTTGAAAACTTATTCACAGGACCAAACCATACAGCTATTAAGAGTACAACTGATCAACGTGAAATTAATGATGTTCAAGCATTAGTTAACGCGGTTGCTTACCCAGAAGAAAAAGCGAAGTTACAAGCAGAAGTTGATAAAGCACAAGATTTCTTGACTAACACAACAGCTGTTGTTATAGAAAAAATCGCTGCTCTTTCAACAGATTTAATTGCAAATGACAAACTCACAGCAAATGGTGCAGTGGCAATGATCACAGATCAAACACAAATCGATGATGTTTATAATGCGATTGTTAAAATGCCTGCAAGTGCAAAAGATAAAGCAACTTTCACAGCGCAAGTTAAAGCAGTTGAAGATTTGTATAAAAACCGTACAAATGAGCAAGTCGGGAACCTCGTACAAAACAATGAGTTTGACCTTGGTATTACAGAATGGACAACTTGGATGTCATCAACAGCAAAACGTCCAACAACTGTTCGTGATGGTGCTGAAGGCAACAACGTTATTAAACTAGAAGGTAACTCAAGTGCTGAGCAAATTATCGAAGATTTAGACCCAAATACAACATACACATTAACTGCATATGTTAAAGCAGATAAAGGTGGACGTATCAAGTTAGGCGCTAAAAACTTTGGTGGTGTTAATACACTTGGTTCAAACTTTACTGAAGATAAATACTCTAAAGGTGAAGTAACATTTACAACGGGACCAAATAATACAAAAGCAACAATCTATCTTTATAACCCAACAGACTTAAACGGTTATGCAGATGTTGTATTACTTAAAAATGCATCAAGTGATTTAAATAAACCAGTTGTTAGTGCAGCAGTTGCAGCAGTTGACGCACTTTATGTTAACCAAATTGTAGCGGGTGGCGGTAAAGCACAACACGTCGTTCAACAAGGTGCATTACATGCAACAACAACAGTAGAAAAAATCGCTGCAGCAAAAGCTTTAGTAACTGCTTTAGATGATAAATATGCAATTAAAGCAACTTTGCTTGAAACGTTAACTGAATCAACACTCTTGTTACAACAACGTGAAGATAATAAACACAGTAACCTTTTAGTGAACAGCGATTTTGCAGCTGACTTCTCTAACTGGAAAGTATGGACAGGTGGAACAACTGCTCCTGTTATTACACAAGACAGCAACATGACAGGTAATGTTGTAGAAATTTCTCCAAATTCATCACTAGAACAAAAAGTGCAAGGATTGAAAGCCAATACAACATATGAATTGACTGTACAATCAAAAACAGATAATAACGAACCATTCAGTATCGGCGTTAAGAATACGGGTGCTGCTACTCCAACGGTTGCATTGATTAACGGCCGCACATATAACGAAGCAGTAGTTAAATTCACAACAGGTGATAACCCTGCCAACACAACAGTATACATGTACAAATCTGGTGGTAACGGTAAAGGTTACGCAGGTTTAACAACAGTTCATGAAGTAGTAAGTAACGATGATGTTGTAGCAGAAGTAACAAACTTGTTTGTGAAAAACAACAAGAAAAAGACAGCGTTAAACTGGAAAGTTACAACAGAAACTTTAGATGAATTACAAACAAAAGTTAACGTGATTGAAGATGTTGTTGTTAAAGAACGCATGAACAAACGCTTGAAAGAAGCGCAAGAATTATTAGCAAAAGTAACTGCTGAAAGACTTAACAATCAAGTGTCTACAAACGCTGATTTCTCTCTTGGTTTAGATGGTTGGAAACCATGGAATAGCGCAATTGCAAAAGTTCCAACAGTAGTGGAAAACACAGCATCATTTGATCAAGCACTCACACTTAATGGTGAAAGTAGTGTTGAACGTACAATTACATTAAAACCAAACACAGCTTATAAATACACAGTTTATGGTAAATCATATGAAACAGAACGTGTAGCAATGGGGATGAAAGCAATGGCTGATACTGTTGTTAACAGTGTGTTGATTGATGATTCAGCAGTTGATGCTGAAACAACAATTGAATTTACAACTGGACCAGCAACAACATCAGGTCGTCTCTTCATCTACAAATCTGTTGGTAGTGTTGATACATTTATCCAATCAGTACGAGTAAGTGAAGTAACAAAATAATAAATGGCTACCATTTAACACCATGACAATACAGATAAAGCTGAGTTTACACTTGTAGACTCGGCTTTATCATCTTTTTTAAATGAAATAGGAGGAACAAAAAATGAAAAAAAAGCTTGTTATATTAGTTACCCTAGCTATCTGCCTAATTATGGTAGGTTGTGCTAACACAAACAAAGAAACCAAAGCAATTACCGATTGGAAAAATGATGACGGTAATGTTTCTGACAAAGAATTTAAAGAATACACAAAAAATAATAACAGCCTTAGCTATGAAAAAGATAAATTCGTGATTAAAAAGAGCGAAAATGTCAATAAAGCCACTGCTGATGATACAAACATTACAACTTATAGCGTTTCTGATGTTTATTTGCCTAAAGATATGGCACGAAAACTATTAAAAGATGACCTCACAAAAACAGAGTTGCTAACGAAATATATAGGTGCAGCACAAGCAATTACTGTTGATGGGGATAAAACGACTGTATCTTTTGTTACAGGACCAAGAGGTTATGAAAATATAACTTTCGTTTTTGAAAAAGATAAATTAGTTGATAAAAAGAAAGATTTCTAAGAGACAGAAGTTCCTTCAATCGCAGTAGATGAAATAGAGTGAAAAACCGAAGAAAGCTGTGCGATGTATGAGGGAAAATAGGGAAAAAAACGAAACGGATAAAGGAGTAATTTATGACAGAGACAATCGGTGTTAAACAAATTTGGAACATTATTTCCCGGGGAAAGAAAATATTATTCGCCAGCACATTTATATGTTTACTCATTTCAGCTACTTACGCATTTGTGATCGCCACACCTATGTATTCAAATAGTGCGCAAATATTGGTCAATCAAACGAATCGAACGACAAATGGTCTAGCAGATGTCCAAGTGGATTTGAGTCTAGTAGATACGTATACCACCATTATTACAAGTCCGCGTATTTTAAACGAGGTCAATCATCAATTAAACGGTGATTACAGCATTGAAGGTTTAACGAAAATGTTACGCATCGAAAGTGATGCTTCTTCACAAGTCATCAAAATATCTGCAGTGGCAACGAGTCCTAAAATCGCTACAGAAATAGTAAATACAGTTGTTCAGGTATTTAAAGAACAAGTACCTACCATTATGTCAGTTAACAACGTATCAATATTGTCCGAAGCACGTGTAATGAATAAACAAAAACAAATACAACCGCAAAAACAGATGATTATGATTGTTGGCTTTTTAGCAGGGATTATCAGCGGTGTGTTGATTGTGCTCGCTCGCTTTTTCTGGGATACAACGATTAAAGAGCCCGAAGAATTACAAGCTGTGTCTGGTTTGCCACTCTTAGGTGTGATTCCACATTTCAGCCAGGATGATGTTTTTGAAGAAAGGGGACGCAAAAAATGAAACGAAAATTAAAGCAAAATCTTATTACCTTTTACAATTCAAAATCACCGGTATCTGAACAGATAAAGGCGGTGCGAACGAGCCTTAATTTTGCGACTATCGATCAAGATGCACAAGTCATTTTAATTACGTCACCGACACCTTCTTCAGGAAAATCCGTTGTCTCTTCGAATTTAGCAGTTTCTTATGCACAACAAGATAAAAAAGTTTTGATTATCGACGGTGACTTAAGAAAAGCAACGCAGCATTACCAATTTAAAGCAGATCCTTATCGCGGCTTATCTTCATTGTTAATCGGAAAACTATCGATAGCAGATGCAATTCAAGAAACGTTTGTACCCAATTTATCAGTCTTAACAAGTGGTCCGATGCCCCCCAATCCTGCAGAATTATTATCAACAAATAAACTTGATACATTAATGGATGAATTCAAAAAAAGCTTCGATATTATTATTATCGATACGCCGCCTGTCATTAATTTAACAGATGCAGTCGTTATTTCACGAGTAGCAGACGGTATCATTTTAGTGGTTCGAGCAAACCATACGCAAAAAAATGAAGTATCACGCAGTGTGGAAATTTTAAAAACAACGAATAAAAAATTATTTGGAACGATACTGAATGACGCGAAGCATGAAGTTTCTGATTACTATTATTACTAAGGAGTGACGACAATGATTGATTGCCATTCGCATTTGCTACCCGAAATTGATGATGGAGCAACAAATAAATATGTTGCCATTACAATGGCAAAACAAGCAGTAAGTATGGGTATAACAGATGTTATTGTTACACCACATTATAAAACCGCAGAATATTCCGTATCGAAAGCAGAAATGTTAATCGCACTTACAAATTTAAAAAATGAGTTGGAGTTAAATGATATACCACTTATTTTACATGCCGGACAGGAGGTTCGAATCTATGGTGAATTGGTAACTGATCTAGAAGCCGGCAATGTTCAAACATTGGCTAATAGTCGTTATGTGTTGATTGAATTTCCAAGTACATTTATTCCAAGTTATACGAAACGTCTTTTTTATGATTTATTAGTTGCGGGATTTGTGCCAATTATTGCACATCCTGAAAGGAATCAAGAGTTTAGGAATAACAGTGATTTATTATTCGAATTAGTGAGTAAAGGCGCTTTAGTACAAATAACTGCCGCAAGTTTTATTGGTGATTTTGGTCGAGCCGAAAAACGAGCTGCGATAAAATGGTTGAAGCAAAAGTTAGTTCATTTTATTGCATCGGATGCTCATAATGCAACAAAACGCAGTTATAAACTGCAAAAAGCAATGAAAAAAATTACAAGGCTAACTTCAAAAGAAGAACAACGACGTTTGCAAGATAATACGCAAAAAATTATTCGGAATGAAGCATTGGTGATAGATAGTGACGGAATCGGTTCATCACAAAGATGGTGGTATCGAAAAAAACGAAGAGAATAGAGGGAATAAAATGGTGGAAAAAATATTGATTACAGGTGGCGCAGGATTTATCGGATCACACTTGGTCGACCTTTTAGCAACAAAAGGTTATGACGTTTATATTGTAGATAATTTAAGCAGTGGTCGTATGGAGAATGTGAGTACGCGTGAAAATGTCTTTTTTATAATGGGTGATATTCGTAATGTTGATTTGATGAAATCACTTATTATCAAGCACCAATTTGATTATGTTTTTAACTTAGCGGCAGTTGCAAGTGTGGCTGAATCAATTGATAACCCACTAGAAACACATAAAGTGAATCATGAAGCAGTCGTTCATTTATTAGGTTTATTAAGAGAATATAACAGCAATCTTAAACGGTTTATTTTCTCATCATCAGCTGCAGTATATGGTAATTGTCCAGAGTTACCGAAAAAAGAGACGTCCGATATTCGTTTGTTGTCACCCTATGCAATCGATAAATATGCATCTGAGCAGTACGTTTTAGCATACGGTCGTTTATATGACTTGCCAATGGTAGCCGTTCGTTTCTTTAATGTTTATGGTCCGAGACAAAATCCAGCATCAGATTATTCAGGTGTGCTTTCAATTGTTAAAAATTGTTTTGAACAAAATAAACAGTTCACGATATATGGAGATGGTACACAAACACGAGACTTTGTTTATGTGAAAGATGTTATTCAAGCCTTGGAGTTAGTAATGTTAAAAAATGAAATGCAGCATGCGGTCTACAATGTTGGAACAGGTCGTTCGACTAGTTTGAATGATATTATCGCCGCATTATCTAAGAGTTTTGAAAAAGAACTGAACATAACAGTAAAAGCCAGCCGTGCAGGTGATATTAAAGATTCATTGGCGGATATATCAGCGATTACGTCGCATGGTTATCAACCACATTATGATATTAATAGAGGATTAAGTGAATACGTGAAGGAGGAATTAGAAATATGTTTCAAATAGCCAATCGTAGTATTTATAACTATACTAAAAAAATTCAACATTTAGAAAGTGTACATACACCTTATATCAAAATAAAACGTTTCAGTGATGTGAGTATCAGTTTATTGCTTTTTATTCTGACAGCACCGATTATTTTAATTGCAGGGATTGCTATTCGTATAGAATCGAAAGGCAGTATGTTTTATCGACAAGAGCGTGTCGGTTTTATGGGACGTCCAATTATCATTATTAAATTGCGTTCAATGTACACTGACGCTGAAAAAAATGGTGCGCAATGGGCTAAGGAAGAGGATTCACGCGTCACAAAGATAGGGGCATTTATTCGCAAAACACGCATTGATGAATTGCCACAACTATTAAATGTTATACGAGGGGACATGAGTTTGATTGGTCCACGTCCAGAACGTCCGATATTTACGCGTCAATTTTGTGCAGAAGACTTTGGTTTTGAACGTCGTTTAGTTGTGAAGCCAGGTTTAAGTGGCTGGGCTCAGGTTAACGGTGGGTATGACATAACCCCGAAAGAAAAATTGCAGCTTGATGTAGAGTATATCCGTAACTATGGCTTAAAGATGGATATGCAAATATTTTTTAAAACAATAAAGGTGGTATTTAATGGTGATGGAGCAAGATAAACAGTTAGTCAGCGTTATTGTACCAACGTATTGTCGTCCAGTAGCGATTATTGAACGAGCAATTGCTTCAATCGCTGCTCAAACATATGAACGAGTTGAAATAATATTAGTGGATGATAACGCAGAACATCCGGAGTATCGTGAAAATAATCGTCGGGCATTTAGTAACAGAGATCAGCTTGTTTTAATAGAAAATGAAAAAAATCTAGGTGGTGCTTTGAGTCGCAACGCAGGAATTGTTGCGAGTCAAGGTAGCCATATTACTTTCCTCGATGATGATGATAAATATCTCCCTGAAAAAATAGCCAAACAGTTGGCATTTATGCAAGAAGTCGCATGTGATTTATCATTCGCAAATCTCAATATCGTGAATCAACAAGAAAAAACAGTGGATTATCGCGAATTTTCTAACCTCGTTGATTTTAAAACAGACACCCTCATGAAATACCATTTGCAACACCATATTACAGGCACGCCAACGTTTATGTTTAAACGGGAAGCGCTTTTTAAAATTGAGCTTTTTGATGATATCAGTATGGGGCAAGAATACATACTCATGTTGAAAGCAATCGAACAAAAATTGACGATTCGCTATTTTGATAGTTGTGATGTTGTTGCTTATCGTCATGATTTAGGTAGTATTTCACAAGGTCGTAATAAAATTATTGGTGAAAAAAACATGTATAAAATAAAAGAAACATACTTTGATCAATTGAATACAAAAGAAATTAATTATGTGAAATTTAGACACCGTGCAGTTTTAACAGTGGCTTATAAACGTAATAAACAAATAACAAAAGCATTAGGATTGGCTTTATATACCGCGTGTTCACACCCGTTGGTATTAATGCAATCTGTCTATCAATTTATAAGAAAGATTCAAATGAATCGACAGGAGTTGGAAAAATGAGTGTACAACAATTAATAGATAATAAAGCAAAAGTAGCCGTTATTGGCTTAGGATATGTGGGCATGCCCTTAGCAGTTGGTTTTTCTGCTAAAGGAATCGCTGTGATTGGTTATGATCTCAATGAAAC